>CALHVB010000053.1 GCA_938039345.1 uncultured Sediminicola sp. | reverse complement strand
ACTGGGCTGCTATGTTAATGCGTATGTATTTAATGTGGAGCGAAAAAAATGGCTACAAAGTAAAAGAACTAAATTATCAAGAAGGAGATGTTGCTGGTATTAAAACTGTTACCATACAAATTGAAGGTGATTTTTCTTTTGGTTGGTTAAAAGGTGAAAACGGTGTACATCGATTGGTACGTATATCGCCTTTTGATAGTAATGCTAAAAGACACACTTCTTTTGCTTCAGTTTATGTTTATCCGTTAGCAGATGAAAGTATTGAGATTGATATTAATCCTGCTGATATAGAAATTACAACAGCCAGATCTAGTGGTGCTGGCGGACAGAATGTAAATAAAGTAGAAACTAAAGTACAATTAGTTCACAAACCATCTGGCATACATATTTCATGTTCAGACTCAAGGTCTCAACACGAAAATAGAGCCACAGCAATGAAAATGCTAAAATCGCAATTGTATGAAATAGAGTTACGAAAAAAACAAGAAGCCCGTAATGAAATAGAAGCCTCTAAAATGAAAATAGAATGGGGTTCTCAAATTCGCAACTATGTTATGCATCCCTATAAATTGGTGAAAGATGTGCGTACTGGTGAAGAAACTGGCAATGTAGATGCTGTAATGGATGGTAATATAAATAAATTCCTTAAAGCTTATCTAATGGCTATAGGACAAAAAAACGAGGATTAAAATGATTAAAATATATCATAACCCAAGATGTGGAAAATCTAGAGATGGACTTAAAATTGTAGAAGCATCTGGTCTAGGTTTTGAAATAATAAAGTATCTAGAAAATATACCATCGAAACAAGAATTAAAAGATATTATTAAGTATTTAAATATTTCTCCGGAAAGTTTACTTCGTAAAAACGAAAAAATATGGAAAGAAAAATTTAAAGACACTACAATGACAGATGATGAAATTGTAGAAGCTATGGTTACTTACCCTAAATTAATAGAAAGACCCATTGTAATAAAAAATAAAAAAGGGGTTATTGGTAGGCCTCCAGAAAATATTAATGAATTTTTGGCATCATAAATGTATTAACATACATTTAACGAATTAGAATTAAACTATTGTATTATAAGATAGTCTAACTAAAATATAAATCATGAAAAACAATAAAAAATTACTTTTAGGATTATTGTTCATTATTTTAAGTGCAGGAAGTATACAGGCTCAATATGGGTACGGTAACGGTTATGGTCGTGGTGGCTACGGAAGAAACAGAAGTGCAGTTCCGCAAGTGCAAGAAACACCAGAAAAAGTAGTTCCTCCTACAGCCGAAGAAATTGTAGAAAAAGAGATGCCAGCAATAAAAGAAGCTTTAGATTTAAATCCTTTTGAAGAAGCTGTAGTAAGCAGCATACTTACAAAATCTATTCAAAAGCGTATAGAACTTGGTATTTTACAACTTTCACCAGAAAAAACGAAAGAAGCATATCAAAAAATATATGAAACACAAAAAGAAGAATTACAAGCTGGTTTACCAAAAGAAAAATATGATGCCTTTGTAAAACTCCAAGAAGATGGGTTAAAAAAAGTAAAGAAAAATAAGAAGAAGGAAAAAAAGAAAAAATCTAAAGACGAAAAATAACTATGAAAAAAATACTCCTGATTGTCTTTTTAATTACATCGCTAAACACATACGCTCAAAGACCTTCAGGAAAAAGACCTGACCCAATTAAGATATTAGGAATAGTTATAGATAAAGAAACCAGCCAACCTCTAGAATATGCCACTTTAGTACTACAACGAGTACGAAACCCAGATAAAATTACAGGAGGCTTAACAGACCAAAATGGGAAATTTGAAATTGAAATTTTCCCTGGCAAGTACAATATAAAAGTAGAATACCTATCCTACAATACTTATGAGTTAAAAGAACAACTTTTAAGAACGTCTACAAATTTAGGTACTATAAAATTAGGTATTAATGTAGAACAATTAAACGCTATAGAAGTAGTAGGAGAACGTACAACTGTTGAACTACGATTAGATAAAAAAGTATACAATGTTGGCCAAGACCTTACTGTAAAAGGAGGCTCCGTTACTGATGTTTTAGATAATGTCCCTTCTGTTATCGTAGATGTAGAAGGTAACATAAGTTTACGAGGTAACGAAAGTGTACGTATTCTTATTAACGGTAAACCATCTGCTTTATCTGGTTTTACCAACGATGCACTACAACAATTACCCGCAGATGCCATAGAAAAAGTAGAAGTTATTACAAACCCTTCTGCAAGATATGATGCTGAAGGAACTGCCGGAATTTTAAATATTATTTTAAAACAGAACAAAACAGTAGGCGTAAATGGTTCTGTAAACATTTTTAGTGGACATCCAGAATTATATGGAGCTGGTATAAACTTAAACCTTAGAAGAGACCATTTTAATATTTTTACCAATACCTCTTACAGATATACCAATACTCCAGGTAATGCATTATTTAAACAAGAAAACTTTAATCAAAATGGTATTACGGATAGTTTTCAAGATGAAATAAGGGAGTACCAAAGAGAAAATAAAGGCTTTAATACAAATATAGGATTCGAGCTATTTTTAAACAAAACAAGCACACTTACAAACGGTATAGTATACAGAAAATCTAATGGAGATGATAAAGTAGATATCGACTTTTTTAATTTTGATGCTTTAAAAACACCTACCATACAAAGAAATAGACTTACTAACGAATCTGATGAAGATGAAACCATTCAGTATTCGTTAAATTATAAGAAAAAGTTTAATGAAGATGGACACGAACTTAGCCTAGATTACCAATATTCTAGAAGTTCAGAGGATGAAAATGCTACTATAAATGAAATTATTTTAAATAATAATGAAATTGCTGCTATCGAACAAACACTTACAAACGACAATCAAAAAAGACAGCTTTTACAAGTAGATTATATACTCCCATTTGGAAAAGACAACAAATCTCAATTAGAACTCGGGTATCGAGGTAATTTCAATAATTTTAATACTGATTTTGATTTTGGAATTCTAGAAAACAATATTTTCACTAGTGACTCCAATTTTAGCAACGAATTAAACTATAAAGAGTATGTAAACGCAGCGTATACACAGTTAGGGTCCAAATTTGGCAAGTTTAATGTATTGGGTGGTTTACGCATGGAAGCCTCTAATATTGGTGTAAAATTAATTAATACAAACGATAATAATACCAAAAACTATGTAGATTGGTTCCCTTCTTTATTTATAGGTTATGAGTTCTCAGATACAGAACAGTTAACCATAAGTTATAGCAGAAGATTACGAAGACCACGCTCTAGATACATAAACCCATTCCCCTCTCGTTCTAGTAATACCAATTTATTTCAGGGAAACCCAGACCTAAATCCTACTTATACTAATGCTTATGATTTAGGCTATTTAAAAAGATGGGATAAAATAACTTTTACTACTTCTGGCTACTATAACAAATCTACTGGTGTTTTTCAGTTTATTACACAAGAAAGAGGCGACTTTGTAGCCATAAACAATCCAACGCCCCCTAACGAACCTATATTAGTTCCTGTACAAGTACTAAGTCCTATAAATCTGGCAACAGAAAAGAGGTACGGAATGGAATTTACCACCTCTTATAGTCCAAAAAGGAATTGGCGTTTGTCTTTAAACACTAATATTTTTAAACAAGAATTAAGAGGTAACCATTCTTATATTAACTTTTTAAACGAAGAAATAACCCAAAATTTTGATGCCGATAATTTTACCTGGTTTACAAGGTTTAGTGCTAAAATCCCACTACCAAAAGACATTAGTTTCCAGACTAATTTATTTTATCGTGGACCTAGAGAAACTGCACAAGCAAAAAACAAAAGTATTTTAGTAACTAATTTAGCTTTTAGTAAAGACCTTATAAAAGATAAGTTTACAGCCTCTTTAAATGTAAGCGACTTATTTAACACTAGAAAAAGACGAAGAGAAACTAAAACAGCTAACGTTTTTACTTATAGCGAATTTCAAAGAAGAGAAAGACAAATACGCATAGCCTTAAGGTATATATTTAACCAACAACAAAACGAAAAAAGCAAAAACAACCGTAGAAATAATGGTAACGGAGAAGATTTTGATTTTGAAGGTTAACATATAACCTTAGCCTTTTGTGCCAAAACGTTATTGAGGTATAAATTTCTATTTTCCTACACAAGACAACTTAGGTGAGAGATAAAAACAAAAAAGCAGCCAATTGGCTGCTTTCTTTATGCGTTATTCTTAGCTGCTTTTTTCGCAGCTCGTTTTTCTTTTATTATTTCTATAATATTACCAAATAACCAATAAGGAATTACAAAAGTTAATAAGAATATCATTAACCAAAAGCCAATGGTAAGTATTGTTAAGAATGATAAAAAACCTAAGTATTGGTCAAAGTCGAACATGTGTAATAATTTTTAACATTGCAAAGATACTTTGAAAATGATAAATACTACAAACGAAATGTAAAAAAATACACAAAATATATTTTTCACTTTATGTAAATAACCTATTTCCACATGGAAATAATTTACCAAACCCCTACCTTTGTTACTATAAAATTGTTTAAAATGAGCTTTAGAATAGAAAAAGATACCATGGGAGAGGTAAAAGTCCCATCAGATAAATATTGGGGAGCGCAAACAGAACGTTCTCGAAATAATTTTAAAATAGGACCTGTAGCTTCTATGCCCTTAGATGTTGTATATGGTTTTGCTTATTTAAAAAAAGCTGCTGCCTATACCAATCATGAGTTAGGAGTTTTAGCTATAGAAAAAAGAGATTTAATTGCTACTGCATGCGATGAAATTTTAGCTGGTAAACACAATGACCAATTTCCGTTAGTAATATGGCAAACAGGTTCTGGTACGCAGAGCAATATGAATGTAAATGAAGTTATTGCCAACCGTGCCCAAGAATTAGCGGGAGGTAAAATTGGTGAAGGAGAAAAAGCTATACAACCTAATGATGATGTAAATAAATCGCAATCTTCTAACGATACCTTCCCTACAGGAATGCATATTGCTGCCTATAAAAAAATTATAGAAGTAACTATACCAGGAGTAACACAGCTTAGAAATACATTTGATAAAAAAGCTAAAGAATTTGCAAATGTTGTAAAAATTGGACGTACCCATTTAATGGATGCTACTCCATTAACACTAGGTCAGGAATTTTCTGGTTATGTTTCTCAATTAGACCATGGATTAAAAGCTTTAAAAAACACGCTTGAACATTTAAGCGAACTAGCTTTGGGAGGAACTGCAGTTGGTACTGGGCTTAATACCCCTAAAGGTTATGATGTTTTAGTTGCAAAATATATAACTGATTTCTCTGGCTTACCATTTGTAACAGCAGAAAATAAATTTGAAGCATTAGCAGCACATGATGCTATTGTAGAAAGCCATGGCGCATTAAAACAAATAGCAGTTTCGTTAAATAAAATTGCTAATGATATTAGAATGATGGCTTCTGGCCCACGTTCAGGAATTGGAGAAATTATTATACCAGCTAACGAACCTGGAAGTTCTATAATGCCAGGAAAAGTAAACCCTACACAGTGTGAAGCTATTACTATGGTTTGCGCGCAAGTAATGGGTAACGATGTTGCCATAAGCGTTGGTGGTACGCAAGGACATTATGAGCTTAATGTATTTAAACCAATGATGGCCGCTAACATTTTACAATCTGCACAACTCATAGGTGATGCTTGTATTAGTTTTGATGTTAATTGTGTTGCAGGTATAGAACCTAACCACGCTGTTATTAAAGAATTATTAAATAATTCTTTAATGTTAGTTACTGCATTAAACACTAAAATTGGATATTACAAAGCTGCTGAAATAGCAAATACGGCACATAAAAATGGTACTACTTTAAAAGAAGAAGCTATTAATTTAGGTTATGTAACTGCTGAAGACTATGATGACTGGGTAAAACCAGAAGATATGGTAGGCTCTTTAAAATAAAGAATAGTCTAATATAAGGATACAAAAAAAGGGAATCAGTATTGATTCCCTTTTTTAATTTTATATTAATGGATAGTGTTACTTTAAAGTGAATTTAGATGTTCCTAACAACTTTAATTTATCATCATATACATTTACCATATAGTTTCCTTTTTGGAAATCTCCTGTCGGCTTTCCTATATAATCGCAAACATCTAATAATTTATTTTCATAATAAAAGTTTGTTTCTTTACTATACACAATAGAAGCTCCAGAATCATTAGACTTAGAATAACTCTCTCCTAAAACATTTCCTTGTGGATCTAAAACCTCTATAAAAAATTGTCTATCGCCAGCCTCTGCTATTACATTATCAGCAACAGAAAAACATATTTTAAATTTATCTGTTCTTGTTGCTTTCGATGTAGAAACTAATTTACCACTATTACGTTCTTTTACCGCATCTACAGAAAATTTAGACAAACTTAATGCAGAGCCTTTTTCTAAAACAGATGCTAATTGTGTATTCTGCACTACCAGTGAATCATTAAAAACAGTTTGCTTTTCTAACTCTACATACGTACTATCTCTTTGCATAGCAATTAAAGCATTAGACTGTGTTAAAGAATCTACTTTTTTAAGTAATAACTCTCTTTCTCTTTTTAACACACTAACTTGCCTTCTATATTTAGATAAGGAAGAAATATCTGCTTTCATAGATTTTACAGAATCTATATATTTTGCAATATTATCTCTTGCAGATACTAACTCTTCATTTGTAGCATTACTTTCTAAAATAGCTTTATCATACTCAGACTTTAAACTATTTAAATCTTCAACAACTAAATTTTTCTCATTTGTTAAATCTGCTGTTGTTTTTTGCTTATCCTGATAAAGACTTACTGTGTATATAATTGTCCCTAATAACACCACACCAAGTAAGCCCGCTATCACTTTTAAACTGTTATTACTTTTTGTTTCAGCCATAATGTAAATTGATTAACCTTTGTTGTTTTTCTAATTTAATAATTTGTTTGTGTTTGTTAATATACGTGATTTTATTCTTTTTAGATTTTTTTATTCTAAAAAGTCACCATTACAAAGCTTACTAAAAAAGGATTCTGTAACTTTAGTAATCATTAATGATGATAATCATCTCGTACAATTCAAATATAACTAAAATGAAAAAGTTATTATTTATATATTTAATATTACTTATTAGCTGCAAAGAAAAATCAAAAGAGTCTGCTATTTTAAACACTAATAATGAAATAGTTAGTAAAGAAATTAAAATTACTCCAGTAGAACATGCTACTGCTATCTTAGAATGGAATAATATTACTATTTATATAGATCCAGTTGGTGGCGCTAAAGCCTTTGAAGGACAAAAAAAACCCGATTTAATTTTAATAACAGATATTCATTTTGATCATTTTAATCTAGAAACATTGCAAGAATTAAATACTAAAAAAGCAAAAATTATAGTTCCTGCTGCTGTTGCCAACAAAATACCTAACGAGTTTACTCCTCAAATAGATGTTTTAAATAATGGAGATACTAAAGAACGTTACGGTATAAAAATAGAAGCAATACCCATGTATAATCTAAGAGAAGAAGCACTGCATTTTCATACTAAGGGGCGTGGTAATGGATATATTTTAAATATTGATAATAAAAGAATTTACTTTTCTGGCGACACAGAAGATATTTCTGAAATGAGGGCTTTAAAAAATATTGACAAAGCTTTTATTTGCATGAATTTACCATATACCATGACAGAAGAAAGTGCTGCTTCTGCCGTATTAGAATTTAAACCCAAACAAGTATACCCATATCATTACAGAGGAAAGCCTAATGTTAGTGATGTTTCTAAATTTAAAACCATTGTAAATTACAAAAATCCTAATATAGAAGTTATACAGTTAGATTGGTATCCTAATGATAGTTACTAAACCAAAAATTTAATTTAAAAACAAAACGCAGCACTTATAAGTGCTGCGTTTTTATTATTCTAAAAATACGATAACTACAATTATCGTATTAACTTCTTATATTTAATACGTTTAGGCATTAAATCACCACCTA
>CALHVB010000052.1 GCA_938039345.1 uncultured Sediminicola sp. | reverse complement strand
CTTTAGCTCATAATATTAACAAATACACTTTGAAAATGGCGCAATAAAGACTGTTTTTAAGTAACTAGAAATATACCTGTAAATACAAACTCAACTTTGGGTATAAAAAAACTGCCTAAAAATTACTTTTTAGACAGCCTCATTTTTTTTGTTTTCTATAATTGATATTCTTCGGTTATATATTATAAAAGCTTTTTTTCTAAAAAACAAGAATTTTAAAAATCGACAAAAGTATAATTATTAACGTCTTAGGTTATTAATACTTCCTATAAGCTGTTTTCTTAGTTCAAATAACAATAAAGTACTAATGATTAAGAGTATATACAAGCATAATATTAAGAAACCGATTGGTAAAAAGGTTTTTGGAATTAAAGAATGATCAATTGTATTAAAGCTAAATAAGGTATATATGGTTTCAAAAAATTTATATAAATAAATTAAAAAGACAAAATACATTGCGTATTCTAAGTTCTGCGTTTGCAAATCAGTTTTTTTACGCAGCCTAATTTTTAAACGAACCCTATACATATATAATATATGTATCATGGTAAGTATAGGAAATATATAATTGTCAATTTTAAAAAAATAAAATTTGTTAGAATAGATGCCATAAAAACTTAGAATATCTAAAAAAAAGATAAGTATAAGAGATATTATAAAGACTCTATTAAATGTAGCAATTTTTAAAAAAAATGTCATAATGTAGGTTTCATAGCTTTGGGAACTACTAGTTAACAAAAAACGGACCTGTTTTTTATTTATTTTAAAATATTCGATGAAGTGTTTTTTATGTTGAGTATTACCTAAAAAGTGTTGTGAATAATATGAAACAAACAACTTTTTAGCTACATAAAACTTATAATGAGCTAAGTTTAAAGTAAAATTATTTTTTGTTTAAGTACTTTTGCTAAACATATAATGCAATGCAAAGAAAAAAGTACTACTACCTAATTAAAGTCCAGTTTTTAGGATTTAGATATAGCGGATGGCAAAAGCAACCTGGTCAAAAAACCATAGAAGGGATGCTTTTAAAAACGTTAAAATTTATATTGCCAGATAGGAAGTATAAAATTTTAGGGGCGGGAAGAACAGATGCAAAAGTATCAGCTTTAGATGCTGCTTTTGAATTATTTTTAGAAGAAGAACCTATAAGTAATCATGAAGAATTTTTAACACTGTTTAATAGAAATTTACCTCCAGATATTAGAATTCTAAGTATTGATAGGGCAGAAGGGAAGTTTAATATAATACAGCATAGTAAGTCAAAAGAATATGTATATCTGTTTTCATACGGGCAAAAAAACCATCCTTTTTCTGCTCCATATTTAGCAAATATTATTGATGATTTAGATATTGAATTAATGCAAAGAGGAGCAAAACTTTTTGAAGGCACTCACAATTTTATATCTTATACGGCAAGACCTCAAGGTAATATAAAATCGGTTAGAACTATTACATCATGTAAGTTAATAGTTAATGAAATTTTAAAAGCTAATTTTTTTCCAGAAATAAGTTATGCTTTACATGTAGAAGGCGCAGGATTTATGAGATACCAAGTTAGAATGATAATGGGAGCATTAATTCAGTTAGGTAAAGGAGAATTATCTTTAGAAAATATAGAAGCATCTCTTAAAGAAAATAATAATGTAAAAATATCTTTTGTAGCTCCTGGTTCTGGACTACTACTTAATAATTTAGAGTTTAACCCGTCTTAGGCAGGTTAAACTCTAAATTTATGCCATTTAAGGCTTGTTAATATAGCTTTCCCAAAAGCTATATTCTTCTCCTAAAGTATTATTTTCTTTATCTTTTAATTCAATAGCTTTCTCTATCATTTCTTTTTTCATTTTAGAAACAAGGTCTTTGTATTCTGGTAAAAACGATAAGTTTGTGGTCTCCCATGGGTCTTTTTTAAAATTAAAAAGTTGGGTAACATGTGAACCCGCATTATATTTTCCGTTTTTCCAATGATTACCATCATTATTTACATATTCAATTAATTTGTAATCACCTTTTCGGTACGCTCGCTGAAATTGTTTGTAAGCATGGTATGTATTGTCTCTTACCTGCTCTGTTTCTTTATTAATTACGGGAACTAAACTTTTTCCGTTTACAGAAGATGGTATAGGTATATGTATTAAATCGCATATGGTTGGGTATATGTCATGGATATAGCTATAAGCACCTAATCTAACTCCTTTGCTTTTTATATAACCACCAGACAAAACAAAAGGAACATGAATACCATCTTCATCGTATACACTTTGTTTTCCTAGTAAACCGTGATTTCCAACGGCAAGACCGCTATCACCAGCAAAAACAATAAGGGTATTATCATATTGTCCACTTTTTTTAAGTGCATTTATTACTTTTCCTATTTGAGTATCTAAATGTGTAATAATAGCATAATAACTTGCTAAATGTTCTTGGGCAACATCTTTTGTTCTTGGCCATGGCCCTAGAGCTTCATCTCTTAAAGTCATATCTCCATTATCAAAAGGATGTTGCTCCATGTATGATGGAGTTAAATTAACTTTCTTGTTTTTGTATTGTTTTCTATATTTTTTTGGTGCTTGTCTAGGATCGTGCGGAGCATGAAAAGCAACATACATAAAAAATGGTTGTTCCTTTTTGTAACTTGTAATAAAGTTAGATGCATGTTTTGCAAATACTTCTGAAGTGTGTGGAGCTAGTTCTTCTGTACCAGTAGGACCTTTTTTGTCATTTTTTGTAATGGCCCTTTTAGTAACATTTTTATTTTTATCATACTCTAATAAATAAGCGTCTTTTTTGTCAAATTTTCCAGATGCATCCCAATCCCAAAAAGGCATTCTATAATGATCGGTTAAATACAAACCAACACCCATAATTTTGTCTCCAGAATTAAAAGACCGAATCATTGATTGTTTATCCTGATGCCATTTACCAACAATATGCGTGTAGTAGCCCTCCTTTTTTAGTGTTTCTCCAAGTGTTTTATGAGTTTCAGGTATTGTATGACCATTGCCCTCTAATGTAAATAATTGCCTTCCAGATAATAACATAGCTCTACTAGGCATACAAGTAGCGCCAGAAAAAGCTCCCATTAAATACGTATTTGTAAAAACAATACCTTTTTTAGCTAAATAGTCTAAATTAGGGGTTTTCACGGGCATTCCACCTAATTCATGAACACCAGTGTATCTGTGGTCATCGGTGTAGATAACAACAACATTTGGTTTTTCTTTTTTTTGGGCTATACTATTTGTAATAGAAAAGAAACATAGCGTAAAGAAGAAAAACGAGTTTATTTTTTCTATTTTGAATATTGATTTCATTCTTTTTATTATTTAGTAGTGAATGATTCTTTTGTTTTCCAATTCCAACTGATTGATTTCTTGTATCGCGTTGTTGTTGTTTCGTCTAAAGAATAATTAGTAACATCATCAAAAATAACTGGCTTGCGAATATCTTCTGCTTTTAATACAAATTCGATATCGTCGATTGTTATCTCATTAATATGTCTGGCAAATAAGCCGTAAGCGGGTAATGTTTTAAAATGTATAAACTCAGGATAATTTTTTTCTAATTCTTCAACATTATCTACAATAGTTTTTCCTCCACCAGGAAGTTCAACTTTAATATTTTTTATATTAATTTTTCCTATTTTATGATTTGGAGTTCCTGTTATTAAAATACCAGAAGGTGGTTGTATTCTAGATTCTTCTGTAGTTCTTGTAGTTGCATTTATGTTTTTAATGGTAATATTATTAATGGTTCCTACAGATTGTTGCGGAGCATCTCTATACGTTCTTAGGCGTTCTCCTAAACGAATAAAAAGCGGCATATCTACATTGTTCATTTGAATATTACTTATACTAATATCATGAATATTAGCACCATCTACACTTAACATTTTAATGCCACCTCCTTTAGTGTTGTATATATTACAATCCTTTACATTTATATTGTAGAAATCTCCCATGGATTCTGTTCCAAATTTAAGAGCACCCCAATCACTTTTTAATTTACAATTACTTACATTAATATTATAAGTAGGTAAGGGGCTCGTTGTTTTAAAACAAATGGCATCGTCTTCCGTATTAATATCGCAATTAATAATAGTAGCATTATAACTAGAATCTAAATCTATTCCATCATTATTTCTATGAGCGTGGCTGTAAATACTTATATTATTTACTGTTATATCATTAGATTGATAAAAATGACAGGTCCATGCTGCTGGTTGTCTTAAATTAATGTCTTTAAGTGTAATTTGCGACGATTTCACAAATCTTAATAAGAAGGGTCTGTTGTTTCCAAATCCTTTTTTTTGCTCAGGGTTTAGTTTTAGCTCTTTTATTTTTAAATTAAGGTTTTTTCGTAAAAAAGAAGTTCCGTTACCATCAATAGTGCCTTTACCTGTAATACCTATATTTTTTGCATTTTTTGACCCTATTAAACAATTTCCTCTTTCTTGTCCAGTAGCATCAACAAATGTGTCTATACTTTTATAGTCTAATGGGTTGGAACTGCCTATTAATTTAGCATTTTCATTAATATGTAATGTTACGTTATCTTTTAGTAAAATAGTACCACTTATATAATTTCCCTCAGAAATAAAAACAGTGCCGCCTCCATTTTTATAGCATGTATCAATAGCATCTTGTATATATGTTGTATTAACGGTAACCCCATCTCCTTTAGCACCATACTCCTCTATATTATATGGTTTTGTTTTATTAGAACAGCTAATTTGTATGCTTATTAAAGTAATTATTGCTATTATTTTTTTTGTGCTCATTTTAGACTATTCTGTTAATTTAAATATTTTGTTGTTAGCGTATATGTTACTTATTTTACTATTGATTACATCGTTAAAAATAATGGGTTCTCTACTATCTTTTTCTACTGTAGTTACTTGGAAATTATTAATATATAAACCATTTACATGTCTAGCGTATATACCATAAGCGGGCAATGTACCTACTAAACTAAATTCTGGCCACCATCCTTTTAATGTCTCCAATGTATATTCTTTTAAATCCGTTCTTTTAGCATCTTCTTTAGTACCTTTCCCGGAAACCATAAATTGAATATTACTTAGCTGAATATCTGTAATATAATGATTTGGCATACCAGTAATAAAAAAAGCAGAATTCTTGTCTAATTCGGAATTATCTGCAATAATGCCATTAAATATAAAATGATGCATTGCTTTCATGGGGTACATTTTCTCTGGCGCATCTACACATGCTTTTTGTTGTGCAAATGTCATAAATACAGGTCGCGGTACATTCTTCATAACAAGGTTAGAAAAAGTCATGTTTTTCATTTCTCCGCCTTCATTTAATTGAATTTTTAGTCCAGAATCTTGTATATCATGAAAGGTGCAATTGTTTACCGTAACAGATTCTATATTTCCTCTAGATAATAACCCAATTCGCATACCTGCCCATTTACTGGTAAATACGCAATTAGTTACTACTATATCTTTACAAGGTTTGTTAGGTAATGATGCTTGCAAACAAATAGAATCATCACTAGTATCAAAAGAGCTATTAGAAACTCTAACGTTAGTACAGCCATCAAAATCTAAACCATCTCCATTACCATTTACTCTGCTATATATCTTAATGCCATCAACAATAATATTATTACAATATAACCACGCGGAAGTCCACGCAGCTGGGTTTTTAATAGTAACATTATTTATATGTATATCATTACAGTTTAAAAAACGAATAAGCATAGGACGACCAGTTTCATGGCTAAAGTTTTTTTGGTATCCATTTCCATCAATAGTACCATAACCCTCAATGGCGAAAGAAGTACTGTTTTTAGCAAAAATGAGGCAACGATCCATATGAGGCTCATTTTTATACATATTTTTATGCGTATCTGTAGCGTAATCTTTTATACTTGGACTCCCCATAAGTGTGGCGCCATTTTCAATATAAAGTGTCACATAATCTTTTAAATAAATAGTCCCTATAAGTATTATTTTACCACTTGGAATAATTACACGTCCGCCACCATTTTTTGTGCATGTATCAATAGCAGTTTGTACTGCTTTTGTATCTTTTACAATACCATCACCTATGGCTCCATAGGCTAAAACATTATAGTCTTTAGAAAAAGCCTGAAGGTTAAATAGGATTAGTATAAGAAAGAATATTTTTTGTTTCATGTTGCAAATTCTTAAAGGAATTTAAATAGCTAAAATAATTGTGGTTACAAATTAATATTTTTTGTAACCACAACTCTTGTTAGTAACTAAAATTTATTTAGTTGTTATTGCTAGTGTCTCAGGTTCTAAATTGTCTGAACTAGCTGTTATTTTAATAGTACCTGCTTTTTCCGTAGATTTTACAATTACTAAACATTGCCCACTAAATGCTTTTCTATGATTTGCTTTGTGCTCTTCTAAAGAAGCTTGGTCTCCATTACCAACGGCTTCTATAACACCTTCGCCTTCGATGTTAAAATTAACTAAATTAGAAGCTCTAGGACATAAATTACCATTAGCATCTTCAATTCTTACTGTAATGAAAGAAAGGTCTACACCAGAAGCATCAATTGTATTTCTGTCTGCTATTAATTTTACTTTAGCTGGTGTACCTGCAGTTTTAATTGTTTTGGTTGCAGCTATTTTTCCCTTTTTATAACCAACAACTTTTATTTCACCTGCTTTGTAAGGAACATTCCATGAAAGTCTGTACTTAGATTTATACATTCCTTTTTTAAATCCATTATATTCCGCATGAATCATAGTATAATCTTTTCCTTTTATTTTTTTACCAAAAGATTTTCCGTTTACAAATAGTTCTACTTCATCACAATTTGTATAGGAGTATACAGGGATTGTTTCTCCTTCTTTACCTTTCCAATTCCAGTGAGGAAGTACATGTACCATAGGTTCTTTTGTCCATTGACTTTGGTATAAGTAGAATCTATCCTTAGGAAAGCCACACATGTCTACAGGGGCAAAATAAGAAGATTTAGAAGGCCAATCGTCGTTCCAATATCCGTTTGTAGAATTGTCTCTACCACCATAAGGTGTAGGCTCTCCTAAATAATCGAAACCAGTCCATATAAATTCACCTAAAGAAGTAGGAGATTTTGCTTGCGCATCGAACTCTACATCTGGTGGGTAAGCCCATGCAGGCCCAACTGTTTCATCATGACTAGAAACATGATTTGTTTCTCTTCTGTGTTTGTATTCTAATGGTAAGTGGTATACACCTCTACTACTTGTTTGCGAAGATGTTTCCGAACCATAAAATATCATATCAGGATTTTGAGCTACAATTTCTGGGTAATGAGAAGGTTTGTAATTAACACCAACAATATCTATTTGATAGGCTAATTTATTTACAAAAGATGCAGGGTAGTAGTTAAAACCAGCTGTTGTTGGTCTTGTAATATCTTCATCATGGCATATATCATTTAATCTTTTAGCTAATTTCCATCCATCTTTTTCACTTTGCTCAAGAATTTCGTTACCTATACTCCACATAATTACAGAGGGGTGGTTACGGTCTCTTTTAATCATGTCTCTTAAATCTTTCTCGTGCCATTGATCAAAGTATTTATGGTAACCATTTGGTACTTTTGCTTTTTTCCATTCATCAAAAGCTTCTGCAATAACAACAATACCTAAACGATCACAAACTTGTAGCATTTCTGGAGAAGGAGGGTTGTGACTAGTTCTTAGCGCATTAACTCCCATACTTTTCATAATTTGCATTTGCCTTTCTTTGGCTCTGTAGTTTATAGCTGATCCTAAAGGACCTAAATCGTGATGCATACAAACTCCATTAAACTCAACTGGTTTATCGTTTAATAAAAATCCTTTTTTAGCACTAAAATCAATAGTTCTAACTCCAAATTCAGTAATGTATTCATCTACTAAAATATTATTTTCAAGAATTTGACTTGTTGCTGTGTATAAATGAGGATTATCTATATCCCATCGAATAGGTTTTGAAATTTCTATTTCCTGAGTTTTTTCAATTTTAGATAATTTAGTAATAGCTATTTCTTTTGATTGATAAGTTATAGTGTTTCCGCTTGCATCTTTTATAATTGTTTTTAAAGTTTTGTTAGAGCTTGTATTGCCAGTGTTTTTAACTGTGGTTTTTATGTTCACTATTGCTTTGTCATTGCTAACAAACGGAGTTGTAATATAAGTTCCCCATTGTGGTATATGTGTAGGGTTATTAACTTTTAATCGTACATTTCTATAGATTCCAGCTCCAGGATACCATCTTTCTGATAATAATTCTGGTGCTAATTGTACGGCTATTACATTTTCTTCTCCAAATTTAATGTGCTTTGTTAAATCAAACTCAAAACCTATGTATCCATAATGCCTATCTCCAACATAATTTCCGTTTATCCATACTTTAGCATTATCCATAACACCATCAAACTCAATAGATATTTGTTTGCTACTCATTTTTTTGTCTACGATAAAATGTTTTCTATACCAAGCATGTCCATCTATAGGTAGGCCACCATTTCTTGCATTATTTCTACTATTAAAAGGAAGTTCTATGGCCCAATCGTGTGGTAAATCTAATTTTCTCCATGTGCTATCGTCATAGCTAATAGTTTCTGCATTGGCTAAAGTATCTTTTTTAAAGAGCCAATTCTTATTAAAATTTTCGTCATCTACATTTGTAATTGATGTTTCGTTAGATTTACAAGAAACAAAAAGAGCAACGGTACAAAGTAATGCTGCCAAAGAGAGTTTCAGTTTGGTGTAATTGTTCATGTTAGAATTTGATTGTTACTGAATTATTTTATGCTATTTATAATTAAATTATAATCAATAAAGATATCTAATTATAAATAGGAGTAAAGTTATAAATAGACAGAATAATAACACATATGTTTCATTTATAGAGAAATATTGTTCATTATGTAACTTAAGCTGTTCATATGCTAAAATTGTATATGAACTTTGTATTTATGAAGTTATAAAAGTTACACCTATATTAATAGATGTAATGAGAAAATTATATGTTTTAGTTTATAGCTAAAAATTTTACTGATAACCTGATGTAGATACAGTATTAATTATTTAAAGCATTAGTTTAATATTTATACTCTAAACAACTGAAATTTATTGTTTTAATTATTTGTTGTTAATCAAACAAATTTGAAGACAAATAGCGATCACCACGATCACAAACAATAGATACTATAACGCCACTTTCTAAAGTAGCGGCAAGTTTTAAAGCTGCAGCTGCAGCTCCGCCACTACTCATGCCAGAGAAAATACCTTCTTTTATAGCTAATTCTTTAGCAGTTGTAACAGCTTCTTCTTCGGTTACTTCTAAAACAGTATCTACCTTAGATGCATCAAATATCTTTGGTAGGTATTCTTTAGGCCATTTACGAATCCCAGGTATTTTAGCACCATCTGTAGGTTGTACGCCTACAATCTGTATATTAGAATTTTGTTCTTTTAAATAGGTAGAAGTTCCCATTACGGTGCCTGTAGTACCCATAGAGGATACAAAATGTGTAATTTCACCTTTAGTATCTTTCCATATTTCAGGACCCGTAGATTTATAATGTGCTTTCCAATTATCATTATTAGCAAATTGGTTAAGCATAATATACCCTTCGTTTACTACTTTAGCTTCTGCATAGTCTCTAGCGCCTTCTATACCCACATCGGCAGAAGTTAATGTAACTTTAGCTCCATAAGCACGCATTGTTTGTACTCTTTCTTTTGTGGAGTTTTCGGGCATTACTAGTTCAATATTTAAACCATATATACCAGCAATCATTGCTAATGCTATGCCTGTATTACCACTAGTAGCTTCAATAAGTTTGGAGTTTTTATTTATTGCACCAGACTCTAAACCACTTTTTATCATATTATAAGCGGCCCTATCTTTTACGCTTCCTCCAGGATTATGTCCTTCTAGCTTAAAAAATAATTTTACATTGGAATTTTTGTTTAAGATCTTTGATTCTACCAATGGTGTATTTCCTATTAAATCTAATATGCTATGAGACATTTGAAACTGTTTTTATTTTTATTTCAGGTGTATGATATACTGTTGAATTTGGAGGTATAGAGGCTGTTATCCAAGCATTACCACCTATAGTAGAGTTTTCTCCTATAACCGTTTCTCCTCCAAGAATAGTTGCATTTGCGTATACGGTTACATTGTTTTCTATGGTAGGATGACGTTTAGTTTCTTTTAAATCTTTAGCAACGTATAAACCACCTAGTGTAACACCTTGGTATATTTTTACATTATCTTTAATAATAGCAGTTTCTCCAATAACAATACCTGTTCCATGATCTATATGAAAAGATTGTCCTATAGTTGCGCCAGGATTAATATCTACGCCAGTTTGTCTATGAGCATACTCTGTCATTAACCTAGGAACTAAAGGGAATCCTTTACTATATAGTTCATGTGCTAGCCTATATATTGCAATAGCATAAAACCCTGGATACGCCATATAAACTTCCTCTATAGAAAGAGATGCAGGATCACAATTAACAGTAGCTTCGGCATCTAAATTTAGTTTTTCTAATATTTTAGGAAGTGCATTTACGTAGTTTTCCCATATTTTTTTGCAAGGCTTATCAATATTCCAACATGCTAATGCTACAATTTCTTCAAATTTAGTTTCTAAAACATCTAAATTTTCTTCTACTGGTGTTTCTATATCAAATAGTGTATAGAACAGTATATTAGTAAACTCTTCTACTTCTTGCTTTAATCTATACCTTAGATTTGGTTGCTTTTTATGAAGATTTATCTTTTTTATGATAGAAGCCTTATCCATATATAATCTATTGTTACATCAAAATTAACTATTATTTCAAAAGTAAGTTGATTAAAATATAATTAACTTTAAACTTTAGTTAAAATATTTTGAGAAATTAAGTCGTATGCAACAGTCAATAATTACTAAGAATACACTTTCCTTTTTAAAGGAATTAAAAAAGAATAATACGAGAGAATGGTTTGCTGAAAATAAAAAGCAGTTTAAAGCAATTGAAGCAGATGTTAAAGTATATTATGCAAGCATAGCAGATGCTTTGAAAATACATGACGAAATAGAAAAAATAAAAATGTTTCGCATTTATAGAGATGTTCGTTTTTCTAAAGACAAAACACCATACCAGCCACACTTTGCAGGTTCTTTTTCTAGAACAGGAGCCAAGCGGCGTGGGGGTTATTATTTACGTATAAGACCAGGAGAAAGTTTTATAGCTACTGGTTTTTGGCAACCTAATAAAGAAGATATTTTACGCATTAGAAAAGAGCTAGAATTAGATAGTGCTGAATTTAGAGGAATTATAAACGAAAAGTCTTTTAAATCTATTTGGGGAGAATTAAAAGGAGAGGAGTTAAAAACAGCACCTAAAGGTTTTAATAAAGAAGACCCAAACATAGACTTAATTCGTAAAAAACAATTTATTTTTACTAGAGAATTTACAGATAAAGAAGTATTGTCTCCAGATTTTTTTAACATAGTAACCAGCTCATTTAAGGCAATACGTCCTTATTTTGATTTAATGAGCGATATACTTACGACAGATTTAAATGGAGAGTCATTATTAGACTAGTATAGGAGACTCAAAAAGTTGTATTTGGTCTTTAAGCCGAACAATTACCATATTCATCATACGTTTGTTTAGTTTGGAAGAATTTTTAATATAAATTTCATATTCTTCAACAGTAAACTGACCAATAATAATACCCTTTAAAGAGTTTCTAAATTTAATATCTTTTTGCAAAGCATTTTCTATGTACTGTAATCTTTTCTCTAAGGTTAGCGAGTAAAAAGTATTTTTGTGTTTGGTAATATAATTTCTAAATACAGCAATTAATAAATTATTTTGAAGCTTTAATATTGGACGTAAAGTCTTGTTTTGGAATAGTTCATCCTCACTCATGTTATTTGTTACTTTAGCAGAAGACACTTCTGGTCTAATCCCTAAAATACTGTAAAATCTATCTGTCATGGTGTTTAGTTTTAATAAAGATAGCTATTAAATAGATTCTTATTTTTAGCACAACAACTAGTTTTTAACGAGGTTATGAACAATAGAAATAGTAACTTAGTTTAAGAAATTGTAAAAAACGGAAGATGAAATTTGGTAAAGTAGAACGCCCTGAATTGATAGATTTTTCAATTCCTAAAGACCATCCAGATACCGCAAAAGTTCTATCTAAGAATAACGATGAACCATTAAATATTTATGTTGGCTGTGCCAAATGGAATAGACAAGATTTAAAAAGTTTTTATCCAAGAGGAACTAAAGATGAGTTGGTCTATTATTCTTCACAGTTTAATTCTATTGAACTAAATGCAACATTTTATCGTATTTTCCCTGGAGAACAATATGAAAAATGGTATAATAAAACCCCAGGTGATTTTAAGTTTTTCCCAAAAATAACTCAAGATGTTAGTCATTTAAGAAGATTAAATGAGCAAGTATACCCCATAGTAGACCGCTATTTAGATGTAACTTCTAATCTTAAAGATAAATTGGGAACTATATTTTTACAAATGCATACCAATTTTACTCCAAAAAACTGGGATAGAGTAGTACGCTTTGTAGAAAGTTGGCCTAAAGAATTTTCATTAGCCATGGAGTTTAGGCATACAGACTGGTTCAACGATGCTACTGTAGCACAAGAGTTATATGAGTTGTTAGAAAAAAATAATATTGCTAATATTCTGGTAGACACCGCAGGCAGAAGGGATATTATGCATATGCGATTAACTAATAATGAAGCCTTTATACGTTATGTTGGTGCTAACCACAAGAGTGATTATAATAGATTGGACGATTGGGTAGATAAATTAAGAGATTGGAAGAAAAAAGGCTTAAAAAACATTCACTTTTTTGTGCATCAAAATATGGAATTAGAGTCTCCATTATTATCAGCATATTTTATTGCTAAGTTGAATAAAAAATTGGGAAGTAATTTACATATTCCAAAAACAACAAATGAATCTAATCTTACGTTATTCTAAATATAATAACATCGATTACCTTTACGGTGATTTTAAATAAATTTTATGAGATTCCATACTAGAAAATGGGTTAAACCAGAAGATTTAAATGCTAACGAAACATTGTTTGGTGGTACGTTATTAGCTTGGATAGATGAAGAAGCAGCTTTGTACAGTATAATTCAGTTAGAAAGTAAAAAAGTAGTTACCAAATATATGTCTGAAATAAATTTTATGAGTACCGCTGTTAAAGGCGATATTATTGAAATTGGTATTGAAGTTGTTAAGTTTGGAATGACCTCATTAAACCTTAATTGTGAGGTACGTAATAAAATGACAAGAGAAACTATTGTAACTGTAGATAATATTATTATGGTAAACTTGGGAGCAAATGGAAAACCAGCTGCTCATGGCAAAACTAAAGTTGAATACGTAAAAGATAGATTAGCTGCAGATACTCAAATTAAATAATAATTTTAATCTAAAAACTTAAAAAGCGAGATACTTCTCATAGTGTTTTGTTTTAGTTTTCAACTGATTGTTTTTCAAATAGTTAAAATGATTTGTGTCAAGTTTTTTATTAATTAGTATATAGTAACAAAAAGACTTATAAATAAAGTTTAAATCTTACAAAGTTATTGTGTGCTATTTTGCAACCATCAAATAACTACTGTTTTACAACATATTAGAGTACTTAGGTAACATTTATTTGCAACAGCATTAGTAATTAGAGAAATTGGTCTGTATAACCAAGAATCCTAAAATCTAATTACCATTGAAATCTAAAGACTTATTTTCTCATTTATCCAATTTAGAAGCTCAACTAAGTAGTTTTTCATTTGAAGAATTAACAGCTAAAGAAGCATCTAAACTTAAAAAGTCGTTCCAGTCTTTTAAAAATAGTTTAGATGAAAAAGTTCTTGAAAAATCAATATTAAATAACAAGAAAAAGGCAGTTGACGTAAAGCAAACGAGTGAAGAAATGCTTATTGCCAATGTAAGTCATGAAATTAGAACTCCGTTAAATGGTATTATTGGTTTTACTGATCTTTTATTAGAAAGTAAGTTATCAAAAAGTCAATTAGATCATGTAAATGCTATTCAATCAGCATCTTCAAATTTATTAGATATTATCAATGAACTTTTAGAATACTCTAAGCTATCTAGTGGATTAGAGCATTTTGAATTTACAGATTTTAATTTCTATAGCATTATAAGAGACGTTATGTTTTTATGTAACACACTTATTCTAGATAAAGAAGTAAAATTAGAGGTTGATATGGATACTAATATACCAGAGGTATTAATTGGTGATCCGTCTAAACTATCACAAATTTTATTAAACCTAATAGGAAACGCTATAAAGTTTGTAGAAAAAGGAGATATACATCTTAAAATAGCCCTAAAAGAAGAAAAAGAAGGAAATGTTTTATTAGAGTTTGATGTTGTAGATACAGGAATAGGAATTTCAGAAGAAAATTTAAAACATATATTCAAGACTTTTAATCAAGGAGAACAAGATACTTATATAAAGTATGGAGGCTCCGGTTTAGGATTAAGTATTGTAAAACAGATTGTTGAAACTTTAAAAGGAGAAATATCTGCATCAAGTAAGCTAGGAGTTGGTACTACATTTAAATTTATTTTACCTTATAAAAAAGGAAGCAAAGCAAAGCTTGCAAAAATAGAGAACCCACCAAAAGACCTAAATCATAAACTAGATTTAGTAAAAGATATGAATATTTTAATCTTTGAAGATAACCCTTTAAATCAAAGGCTTATAGAACAAAGGTTAAAAGTATGGGGATGTAAAACATACGTTTCAGAAAGCGGCGTACATGGTTTAAATATATTAGAAAATAATAAGATAGACCTTATTCTAATGGATTTAAGAATGCCAGATATGGATGGTTTTCAGGTAACCCAAAAAATTCGTAGTAATAAAAATATATACATAAGAAAAATTCCAATTATAGCATTAACAGCAGATTTTTCTATTAAAGATAAAGAGCAATGCCAAAAATATGGCATAAATGACTATGTATTAAAGCCTTATAGTCCAGATGAATTATTGTTGAAATTAACAAAGAACAAAAAAGATATGGAGATACATATAGTAGAATCAAAGAAAATAAATCCAGAAAGTATGGTGGGTAAGCCTGCTGAAATTAATCTAGACGAAATCTTAGAAGAATGTTTAGGAGAAGTAGATTTATTAGAAGAACTAGTTGGTTTATACAAGCAAAATGTGTTAGAGTTTATAGGAAGCGTAAAAATAGAGCTAAAAGCTAAAAACTTTAAGTTGTTAGAGTTTGCTTCTCATAAAATAAAACCAGGCTTAGCAATGATGAAAACCTTTAGTTTACATGCAATTGCAGAAGAAATGCATGGAGTATGTAAAACAAATAAAGATTTAAAGTATATGGAATTTTTATACAACTGTTTCTTAGATGAATATCCTGTTGTAGAAAAGGCTATAGATAAAGAAGTTAAACGATTAAGGAACTAGCATATAAAACACAATTAAGCCCCAAATTTCCCCAAAATCCCCAAAATGAATAACCTACAACTGTTACTAGCAGAAGATGATAACCTATTAGCTTCGCTCTTAAATTATCGTTTAAAAAAAGAAGGCTATAATGTTTCTTTAGCCGCAAACGGAAAAGAAGTAAAAGAATACCTAAGCACTAACATACCAGATATTATTGTTAGTGATATTATGATGCCTTATCTATCAGGCTTAGAATTAATAGATTTTGTTCGTAAAGACTTAAAATATAATACTCCAATAATCATAATTTCTTCTGCAGGAAATGAAGAAAATGTACTTAGTGCTTTTGAGTTAGGTGCTAATGATTTTATAGCTAAACCAGTAAATCCATCAGAATTAATAGTGCGTGTAGCACGAGAATTAAAAAAGATATAGTGAAAATTATAAATTTTACATATCATAACATAGCATTAATAAATGCACCAAAAATCCACACAAATTTATTGTGGGATTTAACAATATTATTTGCTGTTATTGGGATTGTATACTTTACTTCAATATTCTTTTTTAGAAATAAAATAAGTTCTAAATCTAAAAAAGTAGTGCAGCTAAAGAAAGAGCTAAGCCCTATGATTAGCGAATTTTTATTTTACGAAGGAGAGGAAGGAACAAAAGAAGAAAAAAGAACTTATGTTAATTTAAAAATAGAAGTAAGAGAGTTAATAAAAGACCAATTTCATAGAAAAATATTATCAGAAATTTTACTGGATCTACAGAAAGATGTTTCTGGCACTACAAAAAAAAGACTTTTTAAGTTATATAAAGATTTGGGCTTACATACAGATGCTTTTAATAAACTAAAAAGTTGGCGTTGGGAAGTTGTTTCAAAAGGAATTTTAGAACTAACAAAAATGCATGTAGACGAAGCTTATAGTTTTATTACTAAACATATAAACGATAGAAGAAGTGTTGTTCGTAAGCAAGCAGAAATTGCAATAGTTACTTTAAGAAAAGAAGGTATTAATTATTTTTTAGATAATACACGAAACAAGGTGTCGCAATGGCAGCAGCTAAAATTATTAGATGTTATTAGAAATACTGAGGATTATAAACCACCACGTTTTAAAGCTTGGTTAACATCTAAAAATAAAGATGTAGTATTATTCTCTTTACGATTAATAAAGTATTATAACCAAAGTGATGCTAGGGCTTCAATCATTGAGCTTGTAAAGCATAAAAACAATCAAATTAAAGAAGAAGCAATAGATTGTATTAAGAAATTTCATATTACAGAAGCAATAGATGTTTTAAAAACGGTTTTTAAGAAAAACGATGTGCACATTAAATTATTAATATTAGATGCAATTGGTAGTTTAGGCTCTGAGAATGATATTGAATTCCTTAGAAAAATCCATAAAAAAGAATCCAATTTTAATATTAAAAGTAAAGCATTAGGTGTTATCAATACAATTATGCCAGATACTATATTACCAACAGAAGGTATTGAGGAATTTGCTGATAGATTAGACGAATTAGAGAAGGCTACAGTAACAGAAGATTATTGGAAGAATAAAGAAATTAATGCAGATAATAGTCTTATCAATGAAAATGATATTGAAATAGAAGAGGCTGTAGATGAGCTTTTTAATAAAGAGGAAATAAATATAGAAGTTAAAGAATTAATTGTTGAAGAGGAAGATATAACTGACTACGATACAAGTGTTGAAAACTTTATTCCTGAACAATTAGATAATAATACAGATATAGATTTAATAGAAGAAGAATCTTTAAATCAAATTTTAAGTGATACAAATATAGAAGTATTAGAGTTAGACGAAGAAGTGTATCTGCCTGTTTTTAGTGAAGAAGATATAGAAGCTACAATTTTTTTACCAGTAGTTACGGCTTATGATGTAACAGCAGAAGAAATAGATGAAATATCTGATGATTTGATTGAAGAAAACAAAACGGCAGAACAAGAAGATAAAGCAGAAAATATAATACCAGAAGAAGATTTCTTGCAGATAGATTTTATTTTGAAAGAGCAAGAAGATGTTATTGAAAATAATACTATAAATGAAACTATTGATGTTAAGAATTATGAAAATATAAATCATCATTCTTCATTTTTCGAAAAAGACGACTATAATAAAACATTGTTATTAGACACTATTGAGGATGCTAAAGATGAAAAAGACATTCTCTTATTAAAAGAAATTCTTGAAAAAGAAAGTAATAAACTATTAAAGGGAAGAGCATGGGAGATATTAAAAGATATTTCTAACGAAGAAATAGAATATTATAGAGTTGATACTCCTAGTGAAGAAATTGTTGATATACAGAATGCAGCAATGAATAGTATTTTTCATCAGCTTTTTCAAGTAAGTGATCACGAGTGTAAATTAATGTTACTAGATGAGATATTAGAAATAGGAGATGCTAAAGAAGTTGTCTTTTTAAAATCATTATTAAATGATACGAATAAAGAAATAAGAATAAAAGCAATAACTATAATTAAGGAAATACAAAAACGTAATAATGCCTTAGCGCAAGAACAAGCAGAAGATGCAAATGATATAGAAAGTATTTTAAATAAAGAATTAAAGCCTTTAAAAGCGGTGAATTTTGATACTGAAGAAGACTTAAATTACGCTAAAGAAGTTGTTTTTGTACCTAAAGACGATTTAAAAGAAGAAGATGTTACGTTTAATATAAAAGACTCTAAAGATTTACTTCCATTAGAATTTTGCTTTGTGTTGGATAGTTTAGATATAGAATTACCAAAGCCTTTTAGTGTTTTTGATATTGATTTTGAATTAAACGAACGAAAAGGAGAAGCAAAAGCTATTAAGCAAGAAGATACAGAAGAAGCACCACTACCACAAGAAAGTAAAAAAGAGCAGTCATTTATAGATCAGATTATTTCTTTATCATCAAGAATTAGAGGCAAATCTAATGGATAGTAGTTTTTTAAATATCTTTTTAGAATACATAAACATTACTTTTTTAGTGTTTACAATAGTACTGTTTTCTATGTTTACTATTATGGGGTATTTATCTACAAGAAACTCTATACATTATAAAAATAAAAATAGTTTTGGCGATTTATCTAAGGTAATGGCATCGCCATTAGCTCCTAGTATTACAATTATAGCTCCTGCATATAATGAAGGATTAACTATCGTAGAAAATATACGATCACTAATGTCTTTACAATATGTAAACTATGAAGTAATGGTAGTAAATGATGGTAGTAAAGACGATACGCTACAGAAAATGATAGATGCCTACGATCTTATAAAAATAGAACAAAAAATAGACCCAAACTGGAAATCTAAACCTATTAGAGGTATTTATAAATCTAAACACAAAGCATTTTCTAAATTAACAGTTATAGATAAAGAAAATGGAGGTAAGTCAGATGCATTAAATACAGGGATGGCACTTTCTACTAATACTTATGTAGGTTGTATAGATGTAGACTGTTTATTATTGCCAGAGGCCTTATTACACGTAGTAAAATCGTTTTATCAGCGAACAGAGAAAAAAGTTATTGCGGTAGGCGGTGTAATACGTGTGGCAAATTCTTGTATAATAGATGGTGGTGAGTTAGAAGAAATACGTTTGCCTAAAAGTTGGTTAGCTAAATTTCAGCTATTAGAATATACACGGTCTTTTATTTTAGGAAGAATGGCATGGGGTAGAATAGATAGCTTGTTAATCATATCCGGAGCATTTGGTTTTTTTGATAGAGAAATAGCAATGGCTGTTGGTGGTTACGATACGGGTACTGTTGGCGAAGACATGGAAATAGTGTTTAAAATGAGACGCTATATGCACGATAGAAAAGAAGCTTATACCGTTGAGTATATTCCAGATTCGTTATGTTGGACAGAAGTGCCAGAAGATCTTAAAATACTATTAAATCAGAGAGATAGATGGGCTAGAGGTAATTTAGAAACATTGTTTAAGCATAAAGATATGTTTTTTAACTCAAAATATGGTCGCTTAGGGTTAGTAAGTTATCCATATTGGTTTTTTTATGAGTGGTTAGCTCCATTACTAGAGTTTTTTGGTTTTTTTACGATTATAATTTTTGGTTATTTAGGAATTTTAAATTGGAGCTTTTTTATTGCCATAACCGCAGCAGTATATATGTTCTCCATTATGTTTTCTTTTTATGCAATTCTTTGGGATGTATATTCTTACAATGAATATACGAAGACCAAAGATATATTAACGTTAATGTTTTGTGCCATTATTGAACCTATAACTTTTCATCCGATAGTGGTATATGCAGCTATTAGAGGAAACTATAAAAAACTATTTAAAATAAAATCTGGGTGGGGTTCACAAGTACGTAAAGGATTTGCAAAGGCATCTTAAAATAAAGTAATGAATACAAGTCAAAAAGATAGATATACGTTAAAGCATTATACAAGATTGATTATTTCTTTCTTTCTTAGTTTATTATTGCTTACTATTTATCAATATACAACACTTTATTATAAAGCGGTAGTAGATGTTATTTTTGGTTCTAGCTTTTTTCTAGCGGTATTACATCAATTAGGATTTGCATCACTAGTCGGAATCATTTTTTCATTTTCATTTAATTTCTGGGAAAAATTAAGACCAACTTATGGTTTTAATCTTGTTTTTGTAATTCTAGTTTTGTTATTAATAATAGAAGCCATGCTTATTAGTTATTACTGTACGGCACTGGTTCCATTAGGCTCAGATTTATTAGGCTATAGTTTTGCTGATATTAAACTAACTATAGCTAACTCAGGTGGAGTTTCTATTTCAATGGTACTAGGTATTGTAGGTATAATTGGTGTATTCTTTGGTTTGTATAAAGTAACTTCTAAACATTATCATTACATAAGTAGCATGTATCCCTTTACAATTATTCTGTTTAGCATGTTTGTAATGACACTTTTTGTAGCAGGAAAACCAATAAATCAAAATAAAACACAATATTTATTTACAAACATGTATCAAACATCTACAGAAGATGTTTCTTATAAAGCAGATGTAGAATACCCTTTAATTAAGAATCAAAAAGTAGAAAATGTACTTGGTAAATATTTTAATTTAAAAGAAGAAAAGCCCAATGTTGTTTTTATAATGGTAGAAGGACTAGGAAGAGATTTTGTTGGAGAAGGAGCTGAGTATGGTGGTTTCACTCCTTTTTTAGATGATTTAACAACAAAATCGCTGTATTGGGAAAACTGTTTAAGTAATACAGGGCGAACTTTTGGAGTATTACCATCATTAATGGGATCCTTACCATTTGGAAAAAGTGGTTTTATGGAATTAGAAAAGTATCCAAATAAACTTACACTATATAGTATTTTAAAGAATAATGGTTATCACACATCCTTTTACCAAGGCACCAATAGTTCTTTTGATAATGTAGATCGTTTTTTGTTAAGCGAAAATGTAGATTTTGTTTTAGACAAATCTGGTTTTGGTAATAAATATAAATTGCAAGAAGAAGATGCTGCGGGCTCTTCTTGGGGTTATCCAGATAAAGAATTATTTAAAAAGAGTATGAGTTTGCCTAGAGTTGCAGAACAGCCTAGAATGGAGGTATATATGACTATTAGTACACACGAACCTTTTTTACCTCCAAAGCAAGATTTTTATGAAGACAAAGTAAAACAGTTACTTGCTAAAAGTTCTCATGATAGTAGAGTTAAGAAAGTAATTAAAAAGAATGATAATGTTTTTGCAACATTATTATATACAGATGATGCTTTAAAATATGTTTTTGAAGAATATAAAAAACAACCCAATTATGACAATACAATATTTATTATTACCGGTGATCATAGATTAATACCAATACCGCAAAGAAATAACATAAGTCGTTTTCATGTGCCATTAATTATGTATAGTCCTATGCTTAAGACTACAAGAAAGATGAGCGCCGTAAACTCACATTTTGATGTTACTCCAACTTTATTAGCATTATTAGAAAGTAAGTACGAGCTTAAAATGCCTAAGAAAGTAGCATGGATGGGTAATGCATTAGATATGAATAAAGAGTTTAGATGTACAAAAGATATTCCTTTAATGCGTAATAAGAACGAGTTAAAAGAGTTTATTACAGGAGAAAAAGTATTCTCGGATGGTAATACTTATGAGATTGATGAGAATATGGATTTAGGTTCTTCATTTGGAGGTTCTAAAGGAGAGGCTAAGTTAAAAGCCTTTAAATCTATGAACGCTTATGTAACCACTAATGATAAAATTATACCAGATAGTTTAGCTATTTTTTCTGTTCAGAAAGAGTTATTTACAGATACAGAAACCATATGGATCAATAGCGTATACAATGGTCAAGATTCGGATAAAGGTTACTTTATTGCTCGTGATTTAGCGTTTAATAAAAAATTTGATAAGGCATTATTACTGTGTAAATATATTTTATCGAATGTTCCTAGCCATATAGATACTAAAATACTAACAGGTAGAGTTAATGTCTGGAAAGGTAATTATAAAATATCTACAGAAATACTAAAAGAATGTATTAAAATGAATCCAAATTATATAGATTCTTACTCTGCTTTGTTTGATGTTTATTTCTGGTCGGGAAAACATAGAGATGCCTTAGAATTAATAGAATTAGCAGAACAAAATAGTTCTAGTGTTAACGATATAGCCGATAAAATAGCAAGAGCTAGGAGAGAAGCTAAAAAAAGAGGAGTAACAATCCAAACCAACCATACCCATAACCATTAATTA
>CALHVB010000051.1 GCA_938039345.1 uncultured Sediminicola sp. | reverse complement strand
TCTTTCATAAAAGTAAAAAACTCTTGTAATGAGCCTTTAAATCCTACTTTCTCCTTAATAGCTTTCATTTCTGCATGTATACGAGAAACTTCGGACAGGCCTAGTTCGTGTATTTCATTAGCAGTCATATTTGTAGTAGTAGTTCTTGCTAATGCATTATTGTAAAAAGCTTCTCCGTTAGGGAATTTCCATGCACCATCATCATTAGTAGCACTTTTTTCTTGTTCTTTTAAAAATGATATTAACTTTTTGTAAGCAGGTTCTATTGCTGTTACTAAAGCTTTTTTAGCATTGGTGATTAATACTTTTTCTTCATCACTTTCTAGATCTAATTTTTTTACTTTTTTAGTAAAATCATCTAATAATGTACTGTTCTCTTTAGAACTTTCGTAAGGAGCTCCTTTTATAATATTTTCGCAAGATTCTATTACTTTAGGAAAGACATACTTAGGAGCTAAAATGTCAGCTTTTTCTCTTTCGCTTAAATTTTCTATTAATTGATTAAATACATTAGGAACCTTATTTAATCTAGAAATATAAGCTTCGGCATCACTCTTATTTGTTATTTGATGCATGTTTATTAGGAAAGCTGGTATTTGAGCATGCATTCCGAACATTTGGTTTACGGGGTAGTTGTGTAGCCTGTATTTGTAATCGGAAATTTCATTTTCTGCTTTTTGTACAGCAAGGCTGTAGCTAAGTTTAGTAGCTTTGTCTAATGTATTTAATGCTATAGAATCTTTTAAATAAGAGAGCCTTTTTTTTGTGCGTTCCAAAGATTTTTCTTCGGCCTCTTTAGATAAATCATCCCATTTATCATAATCGGTTTTATCACCTAAATAGGTTTGTGTCATTGGAGAGAACAATAGTTCGTTGTCCCATTGCTTTTGAAACCAATCGTTAAGTTGTTTGGAAGCTACTGCTATTGCTTCTGTAGATACTTCTTCAGGTTTTACTTCTTTTTCTTTACAATTACTCAAGAGTAATATAGAAAAACATAGTAGAATAGTTTTAATACTGTTTTTTTTCATTTTTTAATGTTTAAGATTGCACACTTTTGTGTGAAATTAAACATTTTTAATGATTAATGTTGCAGTTTTTGCACTTGCGCCTTTTCCTCCTAATTTTTTTTCTAATTCGTAATAATGTTCAAATAATTTTTCTCGATTCTCATTTTCTAGAATTTTAGAAAGCTCGTGCGTAAGATTTTTGGTGTTTAAATCATTTTGAATTAATTCCTTCACCACTTCTTTTTTCATAATTAAATTAACTAAAGAAATGTAATCTAAAGTTATAATTCTCTTTGCTATTTGGTAAGATAACCAGCTTGCCTTATAACAAACAACCTGCGGTATTTTTAATAGAGCAGTTTCTAAAGTAGCAGTACCACTAGTTACTAGTGCTGCATACGAACTATTTAATAAATCATAAGTTTTGTTTGAAACTAGTTTAATTTGAGCGTTTTTTAAGAATGGTTTATAAAAATCTAAATCTAAACTAGGAGCACCAGCAATTACAAATTGGTAATCGGGAAAAGATTTTGTAACCGATAGCATTACAGTAAGCATATTTTCTACTTCTTGTTTTCTACTTCCGGGGAGTAGCGCTATAATAGGTTTTTCTATATCTAAATTATGAGTTGTTTTAAAATCAATAGCACTAATTATAGGTTTGTCATCAATAGCATCAATTAATGGGTGACCTACAAAGTGAACAGGGAAATCATGTTTTTTTTCATAAAACTCTTTTTCAAAGGGGAGTATAACAAACATAGCGTTAATGTCTCTCTTTATTTTAGAGATACGCCTTTCTCTAGAAGCCCATATTTGCGGAGAAATGTAGTAATTAGTATTAAAATTATTTTCTTTAGCCCATTTTGCTATTCGAAGATTAAAACCAGAATAATCAATAAAAACAACAACATCTGGATAAAAATTTGCAATGTCTTCTTTACAGAAAGCAATATTTTTAAAAATAGTTCGGATACTGGTTATAACCTGTAAAAAGCCCATAAAGGCAAGCTTTTTGTAGTGTTTTACTAATGTTCCGCCAGCCTGTTCCATTAAATCTCCGCCCCAACAACGAATATCTGCATTGGGGTCTTTAATTTTTAAAGCCTTTATTAGGTTAGAACCGTGTAAGTCTCCAGAAGCCTCTCCTGCTATAATGTAATATTTCATTTTAAAATAGCTTGTAATACAAAATAACTAAGGCAGTGAGCAAGGTGGCTATTAAAACTCCACGAGCTCTATAATCTCTTTTTATTCTTAAAAAACCAAAAAATGCTACTAAATTTAGAATAGCACCTAAAGCCAATAAGCTTCCAATATGCCCTTGTTGTACCGCTGCATTATAAGTGTCAACAATACTCATATCAGAAAAAATAACAATGTATAGTAATGTTCCTATGGTGTTGGCAATGACACCAACAATAAAGCCTATTATAGTTTCTTTTTTATTCATTAAAATTCCAATTATTTATGTCTTGTATAGCATGGTGTGCTGTTAAATCAAACTTTGTGGGGACTATAGAAATATAATCGTTATCTAAAGCCCAAATATCTGTATCTTCTCCTTTGTCTAATAATTCAAATTCGCCACTTAGCCAATAATATTCTTTACCCATTGGACTTTCTCGCTTGTCGAACTTTTCTTTCCAATTGGCACGAGCTTGTCTGCATACTTTTATTCCTTTTGGAGTATCTATTTTAGGGATATTTACATTTAAAACTACTCCTTTAGGAATGCCATTGCTTAAAGCTTCTTTAACAATTTTTTGGATGCTCTCTTTGTGAATTTCAAAATTTGCCTCCCAAGAAAAATCACACAAAGAAAAACCAATAGATGGAATGCCCTCTATGCCTGCTTCTATAGCAGCACTCATTGTACCAGAATAAATAACATTTATAGATGCATTAGAGCCATGATTTATACCGCTAATACATATGTCTGGTTTCCTTTTTAAAAGTTCTTGGAGACCAAGTTTAACACAATCAGCAGGCGTGCCACTACAACTATATTCTTCTAAAGCACCATTTTCAGCATCAACTACTATTTTTTTAGAATGTAAGGTGCTATCTAATGTAATAGCATGACCCATGCCAGATTGGGGACTATCGGGAGCAACTACTACTACAGTACCAATTTCTTTCATAAATTGTATTAATGCGCGTAAACCAGGTGCTGTAATACCATCGTCGTTTGTAACAAGAATTAAAGGTTTAGGCATAAGATATAATTTATGAATCAAAAATACGTTTTTAATGTGATTCCTTTTATTTTTTAAAGCATTGCTAGCAATAGTTTAGTAGAAAAATTAAAATAATTCTTTTGCATTATAAGCTGGCATGGTTTTTTCATTATATTAGTGAGTTCTTAATCTGTGCTTAGATTAAAAGCTTATAATGAGACAAATGAGGAAGTTTTTTAATAAAAATATTGAATTAATGAAAAAGAATTTAACCTACCTGTTATTGCTGATGTTTGCAGCGGTAGCTTCTTGCAGTTTTACCAATAAATCTTTTGAGACTAATGATAAAGATAAATTACTTCTAGATCTTATAGCATATGTTTTAGAAAAAGGACACTACCAACCAAAAGATATTAATGACGATTTTTCGGTAAGTGTTTTCGAGGATTTTATAAGTGTGGTAGATCCAACCAAAAGATATTTTTTAGAAGAAGATATTAAATATTTTGAAAAGTATAAGTTTCAAATCGATGATCAGATTAAGAATACAGATATTAGTTTCTTTAATTTGGTACACGAACGCCTTATAAAGCGTATGGCAGAGGCTAAAGTTATATACGAAGATGTATTAAAAAAGCCTTTTAACTATAATTTAGATGAAACTATTAATATAGATTATGAAGAGCAGAAATTTGCAATTTCAAAAAAAGAGTTAAAAGAGCGCTGGAGAAAGCAATTAAAATATGCTACTATAGATACTTATGATTCTAAAATAGCAGATTATAAGAAAGCTAAAAACGAAAACAAATTTGAAGAAGGGATTGCAACAAGCCTAAAAGATGCAGAAAAGCAATCAAGAGAATCTACAAAATCTACTTTAGATGATTTCTTTGATTTTGTGGCCGATTTAGAACGTAAAGATTGGTTTGTACAATACATAAATACAATTGTAGATAAGTTTGATCCGCATACATACTATTTTGCTCCGGATGATAAAGAAAAGTTTGATACTAGTATGTCTGGTAAGTTTGAAGGTATTGGAGCTAGATTACAAAAAAAGAAAGACCAAACTAAAATTGTAGAAGTTATATCTGGAGGTCCGGTATGGCGCGATCAACAGATTGAAGTTGGCGATGAGATAATAAAAGTGGGTCAGGATGGGGAAGAGCCAGTTAATATTGTTGGAATGCGTTTAGACGATGCTATTAAATTAATAAAAGGACCTAAAGGTACTGTCGTAGATTTAACAATTAAAAAAGTAGATGGTTCTGTTGAGATTATATCTATTACAAGAGATATTGTAGAGTTAGAAGAATCGTATGCTAAATCTGCAACGGTAAAGCATAATGATAAAAAGTTTGGTTTAATTAATCTACCAAAATTTTATGTAGATTTTGAAGATTATAATAAAAGAAATGCCGCTACAGATGTAGCTAAAGAAGTAGAAAGGTTAAAACAAGAAGGTGCAGAAGGCTTAATATTAGATTTAAGAGATAACGGAGGTGGTTCTCTTAGAACTGTTGTAGAAATGGCAGGTCTTTTTATTAAAGACGGACCAATTGTACAAGTACGTTCTTCTGGACAACGCAAAGAAGTACACGATGATAAAGATGAGCGTATACAGTGGGATGGGCCATTAGTTATTCTGGTAAACGAATTATCTGCTTCGGCATCAGAAATATTAGCAGCAGCTATGCAAGATTATAAAAGAGCTGTAGTAATAGGAAGTAAACAAACTTTTGGAAAAGGTACTGTGCAAAATGTAATTCCTTTAGAAAACATTGTTCGTAGTAATGAGCATGGAGATTTAGGGGCAATTAAATTAACTACACAGAAGTTTTATAGAATTAATGGAGGTTCTACACAGTTAGAAGGTGTTAAGAGTGATGTTGTTGTACCAGACAGATATAGCTATATAGATTTAGGAGAGAGAGATCAACAGAATCCTTTAGCATGGGATAAAATTTCACCAGCCAATTATTCGCCTTGGGACGGATATATCGATTACGAACATACCGTAGAAAATAGTATGAAGCGTATGGAAGGAAACACTCAGATAAAACTAATCGAGGAAAATGCAAAATGGCTAAAAGAGCAGCAAGAAGAAACTATTGTTACCCTTAAGTATAAAGAATATAAAGTTGAATTAGAAAAAGATAAAGAGAAGATTAATTACTTTAAAAAGCTTTCTGATTATGACTCGCACCTTACTTTTGAATCTTTAAAGTACGAGAAAGAATTATTTACACAAGATTCTATTTTAAGAGAAAAAAGAGATCGTTGGCATAAAAATTTAGCGAAAGATGTGTATGTAGAAGAGGCTATTAATGTTTTAGAGGATTTAAAAGCAAATGCTATTAATCCTTCTAAATTAGTGAGTATAAAAGGATAACCATATAGTTTTAACACATAAAAAAAATCCAGTAAAACATATGTTTTACTGGATTTTTTTTATGTGTTAAGTTAGGGTTGTTGTATTTTATTCCATTCTAATTTATTACTTCGGAATATATTTACCTTGTTGCCATTATATGTAGTTACTTTATCTATTCTCATCCCATTTTTTATAGCAATATTTTCAGAAGGTTTATTTGTTACGCTTATTATGGAAATAATAGAGTCCGAAAAATTGTTTTTAAAAGCAAAGTCTCTACATTTTCTCCAGCTTCGGTTGCAAATCCTTTATTCCAAAATTTAGGCAAAAGCGAATAAGTAATTTCTAATTCAGATATTTTGCCAACCTGTTGTATTAAAAGTCCACTGTGTCCAATTAGTTTTCTAGATTGTTTTTTCAATTAAAGCATTCATTCCTCCTAAATTATTATCATAACGATGAAATTGTTTTGCATACCAATTGCTACATTCAATTTCTGGACTTTTTAATTCTGCGATCCAATATCTAGAAGTTATGGGGTTTTTATGAAATTCTAACTAATCATTAAAATCTGATAATTCTATTTTTCTAAATAGAATTCGTTCAGTTTCTTGGTTTTGCAGTAAGTATTTCATCTAATTCTTAACTTGTGGCAATTGGTTGTCGCAAAGAGAATAAAACCACTTAATATCAATTGTTTTTTAATAGATTTTATATGTTATTATTCTAAATCTGTGTGATAGATATAATTTATCCTAGAGCTTAGTTTGTTTAAGTGTTGTAAGCGCATTCCTTTTTCAATATTTTCAGTGGCCTCGTACTCTAAACCTTTGGTGTTATATTTTTTTACAGAAAAAGTGGAATCTGTTCTGGTTAATAATAAATAGTCTTCTTTGTTATTGTAGGAGTCTCCTTTTATTCTTACGGTGCCATTTATTAATTTTCCGTCTTCAAATTCTGCAGTTCTTATAATTTTTTCTTTATCGTTATATGAGATAACTTTCCCTTCTAATTGCTCGTTTTTTAAGTTGTAGCTTAAAATTTTCTGGTTGTTTTCATTATATTTAATAACCTCTTTGGAAGTTTTATTAGCGTAATTGGTAATAGTTTTTCCTTCCTTTTTGGCATCTATAGATTGTATGATGTTGCCATTAGTATAAGTTTCTTCTTTGTAACTTTTATTGTACTCGCTATGTGTTGTTTTTTTTCCAGAATAAGGTAGGTCGTCTTTATAAATCATTTTACTTAATACATCTCCATTTGCATTATAATAAATGGCCTCTCCCTCTTTTTTATTATTTGTAAAGTTTACAGTAGAGGTTTTTGAACCCGAGCTGCTGTATGCTGTAAAAACACCTTCTTTTAAATCATTTTTAAAGTTACCTTCCTCTAGTATTTTTTCATTGTAATAATATTTAGTGTACTTCCCGTTTTTTAACCCTTCTTTTAAATGGTAAAGTTCTCTGTCTCTTTCGTTGTAAATAGTTCCGTTATCTAGTTCACCGTTTTTAAAACTGGCTTTGGCTATTAGCTCTCCATATTTGTTATAAAATTTAGCATCTTTAGAATTATCAATGTCTTTAATTATTATATATTCATATGTTTTTTTTTGATTGTTATAAGACTCAATATAAGTAACATTACGAACCAATTTATTATTTACTACTTCTTCTATTTCTTTTATTTGGTCAGAATTATAGAAAAATTCGTAACGTTTTCCTTCTTTAGTTTTGTAATTATATCGGCCTATTTCTTCTCCCTTGTTATTAAAATAGATACCAGTGATTGGGGTGTATTTTTTGTAATTTATTTCACTTTTTATTTTTCCGTTGCTATAAAATTTTATTTCTTTTATTTTACTATAACCACTATCATCATATAATTCTATGGTTTTAAAAGACTTGTCTTTAGTGTTCTTTTTAAAGGAGGTTAATTTAATGCGTACGCCATCTTTGTATTCTTCAATTCTTTCAATTGTTCCATTATATTGGCTGTATCTAGTGCCATTTTCAGGACTATTATAATTGTCTATGTTTAGTGTTAAAGAGCCTAAAACCTCACTATTAAGATCATAATATGTCTCTATGGCATTTTTTAATACCATAAATTGCTTTTTAGTGTTAGCATAATACTTTATTTCTTCTAATAATATGCCTTCTTTATAGGTTCTTTTAACATCTCTTTTAAATTGTATTCCATTAAATGGTTTGTAATCTTTGTAGGTTAAACGAGATATTTCTTTGCCTTTTTCATCGTAGAAAAGATCTAAAAGTCTATAGCCATTTTCATAGGTAAATAGCGCCTTAGTACTTTGGTCTTTGTATTTCTCTTCAAATTTGGTTGTAAGCCCATCTTTATAGGTAGTTATAGAGATAGGCCATGTTTCGCCAGTTTCATTTGCTTTTTTAATATTATATTTTGATTCAAAGCTATATTTAGTCCCATTTTCAGCTTTTAAATAAGAATTTTTCATTCTATAAGTTAAGCTCCCTAATTCTTCTCCGTTTGTGTTATAATAGGTTGTTTTATAGCTAGGTTCTTGTTCAAATTTTTCTCTTAAAGTTCCGTTGTTGTAGTAAACAGAAGAGCCTAAATATGTTCCTGCTTTAGAATAGTATTGAATATTAGATATAGAGAATGGATTATAGTTATATAATATTTCTATGCCTACTTTTGAGCCATCAGAAGTACTTTTAGATTCGCCCAAGAGTTTTCCATTAGCATCATAATATTTAGTGTATTTTATTTTTTTGTCTTTATCTAAATATTCTTCGTAGCGTAATCCATTTAAATCTCCATTATGGTATATTCTTTTAAAACCGTCATTAATTTCGGTTAAATAGATATAGTATGTTCTGCAATTTATATTTGTTTGTCCGTTTACGTATTGTCCGTTTTTATAATTAGCTAGTAATTTTTTTTCCTTGTAATAGTTGGTATATTCTCCGTGTAATTTATTGTCTTTGTAGTGGCCTTCTTGGTAAATACTACCATCTTTGTTATACCAAGTAACTAAACCTTCCCAATAATCTTTATCAGCATATTTAGATACTGCATTCATTTGCAGCTCACCAGACTTGTAATAATCTTTAATTTTAAATAAATTACCTTCGGGTTTAATTGGTGGTCTATAAAAGCTAGCTTCTGTTTTTTTGGATAATTTCCATTTAGCGTTATACCATAATGTATCTTGTTGCGCTAGTGCGTTATTATAACATATTAATAATATAATAAGGCTAGTTATTCTTTTTAAAATTAAGCCACCAATCATTTTGTAAGTCTGTTTTAATTCATTGCAATAATATATAAAAAATATTCTGTTTGTTATATTGAAGCGTTTTTTAATTTAGCCGAATGAAAAGCAAGCAAGTATATTCTATATTAGTTTTAATTTGTGTTGTAGGTTTTTGGCTTTTTGAAAATTTTTATACGCCAGATACTTATACCGTGCCGGAGGGAGAAGAAAGAGGAACTGAAATTGTAAAAGATTTTTTGCCCAGTTCTACAACAGGAAGTATAGTACATCACAATCATTTTTCATTATCTTATCATGAGGCATATGAGCAAGCAGAATGGGTCGCTTATACATTAAAAAAAGAACATCTTACTTATGATGATCGTAAACGCCCTTACTTTATTGAGGATCCAAAAGTAAAAACAAAATCTGCTGATTGGCGTAATTATAAACGTTCTGGTTATGATAGGGGGCATTTGTGCCCAGCAGGAGATCGTAGGTTCTCTAAATATGCTTATAATGAAACTTTTTATACTAGTAATATAAGCCCGCAGGATAATGCATTTAACGCTGGTATATGGAATAGGCTAGAACAGAAAGTACGCTACTGGACAAAAAAATATAATGAGGTGTATGTAGTAACAGGGGGTGTTTTAGAAAAAGGGTTATTTGCTATAGGTGATGAAGATGTTGCAATACCTAAATATTTTTATAAGATTGTAGCAAGAAAAGATAATGATAGAATTAAGATGATAGCTTTTCTATTTCCTCATAAAGAAAGTACGAAGCCACTTGATAAATTTGCGGTTCCTGTAAACAAGATAGAAGAAATTACAGGAATAGATTTTTTTAAAAAAGTACCAGATTCAATAGAAGAAAAGCTAGAAAGTAAGGTTGTTAAAAACGAATGGAAATTTTAATTCCATTCATTTAATCTATTCGCATCTAATTTTAAAAATATAAACAAAAGGATAGAAAATCCTAACAACGATGAGCCTCCGTAACTTAAAAATGGCAATGGAATTCCAATGGTTGGTAGCATACCTATTACCATACCTACGTTAATAAAATAATGTATAAAAAGTATTGAAATTACTCCATAGCCATACATTCTACTGAATGGATTTTTTTGCCTTTCGGCTAAGAAAACAAGTCTTAGTAGTAGTATTGTAAATAGTAATATTACAGTAGTAGTGCCAATAAAACCCCACTCTTCTCCAATAGTGCTAAAAATATAATCGCTGTGTTGTTCGGGAACAAAATCTCCTTTAGTACGGGTGCCTTCTAAAAAACCTTTACCCAAGAAACCACCAGATTCAATAGCTTTTTCAGATTGGTCGGTGTTATAACCAATTGTTTTTCTAATTTCTTCTAATTTTTTAGGGTCTTTTTCTAAGCGCAACCATAAGCTAAAACGATCCCTATGGCGTTGTTCAAAAACAGAGTTAAATACAAAGTTTACAGATAAAGAAAAAACAAGAACAATTGCATAAAAAGATACGGTTGGTATAATAGGAATTTTTGTGGTTTTCTTTTTAAATAAATAAAATAAAGCCATTAATAATCCTATAGAAACTCCTACCCATGTTGTGCCAAACATTAGCGTTGCTACAAAAATTAGGATAGTAAATAAAGTAAGTCCTAAATATATTAATGATAGCCCTTCTCTAAATATTACAAAAATTAAAGCAAAGAATACTAAAGCACTTCCAGGGTCTGGTTGTGGAATTACTAAAAAAGCAGGAATCAATAATATTAGAAAGGCATAAAATTGGTCCTTCTTGCGTTTAATATCTGTCTGTATATCACTTAAATATTTAGCTAAGGCTAATGCTGTTCCTACTTTTGCTAATTCTGAAGGCTGAAGGCTGAAGAAGCCTAAGTTATACCAAGATGTTGCTCCGGCTACAGTTTTTCCAAAAACAAAAAGGCCAGCTAGTGATACCAAAGAAATGGAATATAATACACTGGAAAAGCGTTCGTAAAAATTAACTTCTAGTGCTAAAATAATAATAATGGCAACAATGCTTATGCCAATAAATATTAGTTGTTTGCCATATATTTTACTAAAATTAAAGATAGAGGTACTCTCTTCGGAAAATGTACTAGAATATATATTTGTAAAACCAATAATTACAAGTAATGCATAGAGTAGAATACAAAACCAGTCAATTCTCTTTATAGCTGTTCTACCAAGCATATTCGTTTATTTTGAATGGTTCTCCGCTAAATGGTTTTGCATATTCGTGCTCAAGGGTTTTTTCTAGCATCCTTTTTTCTAAGTCGGTTCTTGTAATTTCTCCTTTTATATATTTTTCAATAAGTAAAGAGGCTATGTGTCCTGCATAACGAGAACCGTAATATCCATGTTCTATATATATAGCTAATGCTATTTTAGGATTCTCTACAGGGGCAAATGCAACAAATACAGAATGGTCTGTAAGTTGTGTTCTAACACCATCTATTCTTGTAAAATTCTCTACAGTACCCGTTTTTCCTGCTATATCAATATCTTTTATCTGCAGACCTCTTGCGGTTCCTTTTTTGTACACATCTGCCATTCCTTGTATTACAGGTTCAAAGTGTTTTTTGTTTATGGTGGTGTGTTTTGGTTTGGTGAATTTTGGAATGCTAATATTTTTATCTCCAATTTTTTTTATTACATGTGGTGTGTAGTAATAACCTCTATTAGCAATAGCAGCTGTCATATTAGCTAATTGTATTGGGGTAGTAGCTACTTCTCCTTGGCCAATAGAATTTGAGATAATATAAGAAGAAGACCATCTGTTATCGCCATATGCTCTATCGTAATATGCTTTGTTAGGAATTCTTCCTTTGCTTCCGGTAGGTAAATCATATCCTAAAAAATTACCTAGTCCAAAACTTTTCATATGCTTTTCCCAGACATCCATGCCTTCATCTGTAGTCGTATATTTATCGTATATTTTCCTAAAAGTACTAGCAAAATAAGCATTGCATGATTTTTGTATGCCAGTGGTCATGTTTCTTAAGCCTCCTCCGCAATGGCATCCTCTTTTTGTTTTGCCAACATAAAAGCCGTTATAACACCTTACGGTAGTTTCTTTTGAAAGAACGCCTTCTTGTAATGCTACAAGTGCATTTAAGGTTTTAAAAGGGGATCCAGGCGATGGTTGTGCAAGTATACTTCTGTCCCATGTTGGGTTAGCTATAGAGTCGTAGTATAATTTAGTGTAGTTTTTAGAACGTTCTCTTCCTACTAATAAAGATGGGTCGTAGGTGGGGCCAGAGATTAATGCTAGTATTTCTCCAGAGCTAGGTTCTATAGCAACGATACCTCCACGTTTACCATGCATTAGTTTTTCTCCGTATTCTTGGAGTGTTTTGTCTATAGTTGTAGTAATTTCTTTGCCTTGTTCTGGTAAAGTATCGTAAATACCATCTTTGTAGGGGCCTATATCTCTGTTAAATCGGTCTTTTTGTATGTACTTAATTCCTTTGCGTCCTCTAAGAACTTGTTCGTATTGTTTTTCTATACCAGTTCGGCCTGTTAGTTCTCCAGCAGCATAACTTGGGTTTCTTTTTAAGTCTCTTTCGTTAACTTCACTAATATACCCAAGTACATTAGCACCACTTTTTGTATCGTAATAACGTAAGGAACGTTTTTGAATATAGAACCCTTCGTATTTTCGCATTTTTTCTTGTAAACTACCATAGTCTTCTTTAGAAAGTTGCGGTACTAAAACCGACGGTAATCTAGGAGAATATATTCTTGCTTTTTTTAGTTTTTTTATAAATTTTTCTTTGTCTATTTTTAAAAGCCTGCAAAATTCTAAGGTATCTAATGGTTTTACTTCTCTTGGAATTACCATAACATCATAAGCGGCTTGGTTAGCAACTAAAAGCTTACCATTTCTATCATAAATATAGCCTCGCTCAGGATAATCGTAAACAGGTTTTATAGCAGAATCATCTAGTATTGTGGTACTAGAAAAACGAAATATTTGCAAATACGATAGTCTGCCAATAAATGTAATTCCAATAATGAGGATGATAAGTGATAATAGAATTTTTCTCATTTCTTTTTTACACTGAATAAAGAACTAACTAAAATACATATAAGCCATGTTATTAAGCTAGTTGCTATAACTTTCTTTAAAATTACTAGTAAATACGAGAAATTAAAAATTTCTAGTGAAAAGAAAATAATATGATGTATAAGAATTAAAAGTGATAAAAAAGTTATTTGTTGTAATTTGGTAGTACTTGTTATTTTAAAGTTTTGAAATTCATAATTAACGCCAAAACAAAAACGCATTAAAGCAGGTCTTAGATAAGCAATAGATACCGTAGCCACGGTATTAATAGCCATTGAATCTGAGAATAAATCTATAAAGAACCCTAATAAAAAGCTAATAATAATGAACTGGGCTTTATTTTCTTTTATAGGAAACCAGTAAAGAAATAAGATATAAACCATAGGGTTTATAAAACCATAGAAATTAAGTCTATTAAAAACCATAACCTGTACTAATACAAGTAAAATAAATCGAATAATATTTATAAAATAGAAGCTATTTGCCATTGATTGTATTTGATTCTAATTCTAATATCTCTTCTCTTTTAATATTCTTAATTATATATGCATTTTTAAGATTAGTCATATTGTTAAATAAACGAATGTCTATTTTGTAATAGCTTTTAGAGCTATTTAAATCAAATTCTTTAATGGTGCCAATGGGGATATTCTCTGGAAAAATACTAGACATAGCTCCTGTAACAATGGTGTCGCCAACATGTAACTTAACAAGTCTTGGAACATCTGTTAATTGTACTGTATTAGCATCCTCTGTGTTCCAAATAAGAGAGCCAAAATAATCGGTATTCTTTATTTTTGCATTTATGTTAGATTTAGTATTTAGAATACTTTGTACTGTAGCAAAACTCGTTGAGGTGTTTTCTACAATTCCTAAAATACCTTTTGCATTAATAACACCCATATCTTGTGCTATGCCTTGCTTACTACCTTTATTTATGGTAATGTAGTTCATAGGCTTGGCATAGCTATTTTTTATAATCTGAGTAGAAATAATTGTATAATTTACAGTAGAATCTGTAATTACGGTATCTAATGGTTTGTTCTGGTTAAATAAGATATTCCTTAGCCTTAAATTTTCTTCTAACAATCGTTTGTTTTCTTGGTTTAAATTAAAGTAAGAAGAAATATTAAAAGAAGTTTGATAAATATTTCCAGACAGGCTATTGGCCGAATTAAAAAATTTAGACTTGTGGTAGGAGTGAGATTGTATGGTAATAGTTAGTGCAATAAATAATAAAAAAACATACAGTAATGTATTTTTATATCTTAATATAAAGTTTATTATCTGTTGCATTCACTCTTTATTATTAGCGAAACTATTTTAAATTAAGTGTGAGTTATATATAGCCTCTCACTAATGATATAAATTAATGAGAGGTGTATTTTAAATTATTTTATTAAAATGCTCTTGTAGCGATCAAGGTTTTTTAATGATATTCCTGTACCTCTAACAACAGCTCTTAATGGGTCTTCTGCTATATATACGGGTAAATCTGTTTTTTGAGATAACCTTCTGTCTAAACCTCTAAGCATAGATCCACCACCCGCTAAATAAATACCTGTGTTGTAAATATCTGCAGCTAGCTCTGGAGGTGTTTGCGATAGAGTTTCCATAACGGCATCTTCTACACGTAGTATAGATTTATCTAAGGCTTTAGCTATTTCTCTGTACGAAATTTGTACTTGTTTAGGCTTACCTGTTAATAAATCTCTACCCTGAACAGACATTTCGTCTGGTGGGGTTTGTAAATCCTCTGTAGCAGAACCAATCTGTATTTTTATATTTTCTGCGGTACTTTCTCCTACGTAAAGGTTGTGTTGTGTACGCATATAATAAATAATATCGTTGGTGAATACGTCACCTGCAATTTTTACAGATTTATCACATACAATACCACCTAATGCAATAACTGCAATTTCTGTGGTACCACCACCTATGTCTACAATCATGTTGCCTTTTGGTTGCATAATATCTAACCCAATACCAATTGCTGCTGCCATTGGTTCATGAATTAAGTATACTTCTTTACCATTAACACGCTCCGCAGATTCTTTAACCGCACGCATTTCTACTTCTGTAATACCAGAAGGAATACAAATAACCATCCTTAAAGCTGGTGGAAACCATTTCTTCTTTAATGCAGGGATGTTCTTAATGAACATGTTAATCATTTTTTCAGAAGCATCGAAATCTGCTATTACACCATCTTTAAGAGGTCTAATAGTTTTTATGTTTTCATGCGTCTTACCTTGCATCATACTAGCTTCTTTACCAACGGCAATGATTTTACCAGTAACTCTGTCTCTAGCAACAATAGACGGGCTATCTACTACAACTTTATCATTGTGTATAATAAGTGTATTTGCAGTTCCTAAATCTATTGCTATTTCCTCAGTTAAGAAATCAAAAAATCCCATTTGTAATTCGGTTTGGTTATGTTATCTAGTTCGCGTGGGGTACGTATTATTAACAAAAGTACTAAAATTAATGTTTGAAATGACGAGTGCCTGTCATAACCATAGCAACACCATTATCATTACAGTAATCTATACTTAATTGGTCTTTTATAGAACCTCCTGGCTGTATAACGCTTGTTATCCCACTTTTATGCGCAATTTCTACACAATCTGGAAAAGGGAAAAAAGCATCACTAGCAAGAACGGCACCATTTAAATCAAAATTAAAAGTTACTGCTTTATGTATGGCTTGGTTTAAAGCATCTACTCTAGATGTTTGCCCAGTACCACTAGCACACAATTGCTTTCCTTTTGCTAAAACTATAGTGTTAGATTTTGTATGCTTACAAAGTTTAGAAGCAAAAATAAGGTCTTCTAACTCCGCTTCAGTTGGTGTTTTTTCTGTAGCATTTTTTAAATCTGCTATTGCATCTGTTTTTCCGTCTTTATCTTGTACTAAGATTCCATTTAAGCATGTTCTTACAGATGTTTCTGGTAAAGCAATATCATTCTGAATTAAAATAATACGATTCTTTTTACCTTTTAATATTTCTAAAGCATCATCTGCATAGCTAGGTGCAATTACAACTTCACAGAATAATTTGTGAATTTCTTCTGCTGTAGCTTTATCAATTTCTTTATTACTAATTAAAACACCTCCAAAAGCAGAAACAGGATCTCCTGCTAATGCATCTACATAGGCTTGGTGTATAGTGTTTCTAGATGCTAAACCACAAGCATTGTTGTGCTTTAAGATAGCAAATGTAGGTTCATCATTCTTAAATTCATTAATAAGATTTACCGCAGCATCTACATCTAGTAAATTGTTATATGATAATTCTTTTCCGTGTAGTTTAGAGAACATAGCATCAAAATCTCCAAAGAAAAATCCTTTTTGGTGTGGATTTTCTCCGTAACGTAATACTTGTCCGTTAGTTTCACTAATCTTAAGAACTGTTTCTTGGTCTTCTTTGTTAAAGTAATTAAATATAGCAGAATCGTAATGCGATGAAACATTAAAAGATTTTGTTGCAAAACGTTTGCGGTCTTCTAACGAAACATTTCCGTTGTCTGCACTAATAATATCTAAAACTTCGCTATAATCTTCCATAGAAGAAACACAAAGAACATCTTTAAAGTTTTTAGCGGCTGCTCTAATTAAAGAAATACCACCTATATCTATCTTTTCTATAATATCTTGTTCAGGAGCACCACTAGCTACTGTTTTTTCAAAAGGATATAAATCTACAATTACTAAATCTAGCTGAGGAATATCGAACTCCTTTAATTGCGCAACATCACTTTCGTTATCTTGTCTGTTTAAAATACCTCCAAAAACTTTTGGGTGTAATGTTTTAACACGTCCGCCAAGTATAGAAGGGTAACTAGTTACGTCTTCTACAGGAACTACATCTACTCCTAATTCTTTTATAAATTTTTCGGTACCACCCGTAGAATATATTGTAACACCTAAATCATTCAATTTGTGAACAATAGGGGCTAAACCATCTTTATGGAATACAGAAATTAAGGCCGATGTAATTTTTTTTGTACTATGCATTCTTTATGTACTTATTGTTAAATAATTATAAGATTGCAAAAGTAATTTTTTTGATTTTAAAAAACGGTGTAGTTATAAACAAAACAAGTAAAGTTTTAAAGAATTTCTGCAACTTTTTCATTTACGAATTCTAAAAAGCGTTCGTCTTCATTGGTAAATGGGTCTGGCGTGTTAGAATCTATATCTATTTGCCCTATGTTTTCTCCGTTTACAAATAGTGGAATTACAATTTCTGCTTTAACCGTAATACTACATGCAATATAATTATCCTGCGCTTTTACATCTGGCACCACAAAATTTTTATTAGATACAGCCACTTGCCCGCATATACCTTTTCCAAAAGGGATAATAGTGTGGTCTGTAGCTTCGCCTGCATAAGGGCCTAATTTTAATTCGTTTTTATCTCCATTTTTAAAATAAAACCCAACCCAATCGTAGTAGGAAACATTTTCTTTTAAAAGCTCACAGATGTTTTGCAATCTGTCATCAGTGCTTTTATCAGATTCGTTTATGATTGTAATAATTTTATCTTTTAATATTTGAAACATAATACCTTTTAATTTTTACAAACCTAGTAATAGTTGTTGTTTTACTTTATGATAGGTTAAGCAGGTTTTAATACAATTTTTTAATTCGGTTACGGGAAGTTCATCCTCCATTTTAAAGATAATAGCTCTATTGCCTTCGTATGTAAATACATCTTTATAAACGGTTTTAAATGTTGAAACTAAATTACTGTTACAATTAAAATAGAAGGCGTATTGGTCTGGTTTTTTAGGTTTCCAGTCCATTCGTAACGTACTTCCAATTTTAGTAATATAACTAGGTTCTCCCCATTTTAAAGTTTCCTCTAAAGTTGTTATTTCTTCTGTTTCGTTAGCAGTTTCAAGAATTAACTGTCTAAGCAATTGCATTTTGGTTTTAACCAACTTTGGGTAACTATTAAAAACGATTTCAACTTTTGGGTTTGTCTTTAAATGCATTTTTTATTGCTTAAATATTAGTTAATAACATCTTGTAAAGATAATTAACCTTCTATTATTTTGTATTTTTGTAGTGATGAAAAAAGCGTTTCAGCAAATACTATCTGTAGTAATGGCATTTTTGCTATTGATTTCTACTACTTCTTGGAAAGTAGAGAAGCATTACTGTATGGGGCGTTTAGTAGCAGTTTCTTTTTTTAAAGATGCCGATAAATGTGGTATGGATTTAATGAAAGGCGCTACAGAAAGCAAATCTTGTTGTAGTGATGAGG
>CALHVB010000050.1 GCA_938039345.1 uncultured Sediminicola sp. | reverse complement strand
AAAATGGATTTAAAATTAAAAGAGAAGCTTTTGCAGACAGAAACTATAATTTTGATTTAAGTTTGGTATCAAGAAAGTTAAATAATGCATTAATAGAAAAACCAGAAGATGTATTAAATCATGTGTCTTCTATGGTTATTAATGAGCATTTAAGGACTATTGATAATGTTTTAGTGCATATTAAAGCGGAAACCTATTGTGTGCACGGAGATACATCATCTGTCTTAGAAATATTAAGATATTTGTCAAAAGAATTACCAAAACAAAATATTTACATTAAAAAGTGAGTCGTTATTCTATTTCTATAAAAGCTTTTGGAGAACATACTGTTTTAATTGAATGGCCAGAAAAAGTTGATGAATCAATTTTAGATGATATACTTCAATTCAAAAAATATGTGTTAGAAAATTATTTAACAGATAACAGTTGGGAATTTATAGTGGCATATAACTCTTTAACAATCATTAATAGAAATGAAATAATTGAATATAAAAGTTTTTCAGAATTAGTTAATGTATGGTATGTAACAAAAGAAGAGGTACAACTAAAGCAAAAGTTTTTATGGAAGTTACCTGTTTGTTATGATTTAGATTTTGGAATAGATTTGTTAAGTGTTTCTAAGAATTTAAAGTTAAGCGTTTCGGATATCATTAAATTACATACTCAAAGTATCTATACTGTTTATGGTATTGGTTTTTTACCTGGTTTTATGTATTTAGGAGGTTTGCCAAAAAGGTTAGAAATACCTAGAAAAGAAACCCCACGTTTAAAAGTAGCGAAAGGAGCAGTTGGATTAGCAGGTAAACAAACCGGAATTTATCCTCAGGTGTCTCCAGGCGGTTGGAATATTATAGGAAATTGTCCAGTACCTATTTTTAATGTAAAAAAAGAATCTCCATGTTTTGTTTCGGTTGGAGATAAGATTCAGTTTTATGAAGTTTCTAAAGCAAAATATGATTTGTGTAAAATAGAAACGGAAGTTGGTATTTATAATATAGAGAAACACATTATAGATGCTTAGAATTATAAAAACAGGTCTTTTTACTACTCTACAAGATTTAGGGCGCTTTGGTTATAGAGATAAAGGAGTGCCAGTTTCTGGTGTTATGGATTCTTATGCTGTTACTATAATTAATAATCTTTTAGAAAATAATAGAGAAGCTGCCGTTTTAGAAATAACCATGACAGGTCCTGTTTTAGAATTTAAAGAAGAAACATATATATGTTTGGGAGGAGCCCAAATGTCTGCAACTGTAAATGAAGAGCAGCTTTTGAATAATAAAGTATATCATATAAAAGCAGGAGATAAGCTTTCTTATGGTAAGTTACAAAAAGGATTAAGGGCTTATTTAGCAATTAAAGGAGGGTTTAAGTCTTCTAAGGTATTAGGAAGCTCATCGTATTATAAATCAATTACAACAAATTCTCTAGTAGAAAAGGAAACTGTTATTTTATATGATAAATGTAGTTTTTTTGATGAAGGAAAAGAAGTTAAAGAAAATCATTCGTATTTAGATGAAAAGGTTTTGAAAGTGTATAAAGGCCCAGAGTTTAATCAGTTAGATGATAAGCAATTAGAAATGTTGTTTTTTAAAAGTTTTACGATAGCGAAAGAAAACAATCGAATGGCATACCAATTAAAAGAAACAATTAAGGGACATAATGTATCTATGCTAACATCGACTACATTGTCTGGAACAATACAATTTACTCCTTCTGGGAAATTGATAATTCTAATGAAAGATGCACAAACAACAGGAGGTTATCCAAGGATACTACAATTAACAGAAATGGCTATTTGTATACTATCACAAAAGAAATATGGAGATAAAATATCCTTTAAATTATTATAAATATAAATTTTTAAAGGATATTTATTAAAATAGCAACAACTTTTTGCTAGTATTATATTTTTTACTAATATTACACCCGTGAAAACAAGAAACTTATATTCTATAGTCATTATCGTCTCCTAAAGGAAATGATACGTAACTTTATGAAAAATTATAGTAAGGCCTGTATCAAAATTAAAATTGATACAGGCTTTTTCATGATTTTTTATTTAATGTTAATATACTTACTTTTTTTAAGAGTTATATTAATTATTGAATATGATAAAAATATGAGTTTATAATATTGATTTTCAATTGTTTAGTGTTTTATTGGTGTAATTGGATTTGTACTAGTAAACAATGTTAAAAATATAGCAATATTGAAAGAATTATCTTTGAATTAAAGATTATATTCAATAGAATTTAAGAATAGAAATAAATAATTTAATGGCACTTAATAAATTCAGTAAAACGGTTACCCAGAATCCTTCACAGCCTGCATCTCAGGCCATGTTATATGCAACTGGTTTTAAAGATGAGGATATGAAAAAAGCCCAAATTGCTATTGGTAGTACAGGCTATGATGGAAATCCGTGTAATATGCACTTAAATGGGATTGCTCAGGAAATTAAAAAGCATGTAAATGAAACAGGGCAAATAGGATTAACATTTGGTACTATTGGAGTATCTGATGGTATTTCTATGGGAACACCTGGAATGAAATATTCTTTGGCATCTAGAGATATTATAGCTGATTCTATGGAGACTGTAGTTAATGGGATGTCTTATGATGCATTAATTGGAGTTGTTGGATGTGATAAAAATATGCCTGGAGCTATTATAGCTATGTTACGATTAAATAGACCTTCTATTATGGTTTATGGTGGTAGTGTAGCATCTGGTAAGTATAAAGGAAAAAAATTAAATATTGTTTCTGCTTTTGAGGCTTTAGGTCAAAAATTAGCAGGTGAGATTGATGAGGCAGAATATAAAGAGATTATAAAGAAATCTATTCCAGGAGCAGGAGCTTGTGGTGGTATGTATACGGCTAATACCATGGCATCATCTATAGAATGTATGGGTATGGCATTACCTTATAATTCTTCTATACCGGCAGTTGATTCTAGTAAGAGTTCTGAAACAGAACGAACGGCGCACGCCATTAAAAATCTTTTAGAACTAGATTTAAAACCAAAAGATATAGTTACTAAAAAATCTATAGAAAATGCAATAACCTTAGTGAATGCACTTGGAGGTTCTACAAATGCCGTATTACATTATTTAGCAATAGCTTATGCAGCCGATATTGATTTTACTTTAGAAGATTTTCAGCGTATTAGTGATAAAACTCCACTTATAGGAGATTTAAAGCCATCAGGAAAATATTTAATGGAAGATGTTCATGGTATAGGAGGAACTCCAAAAATTATGAAATATCTTTTAGAAAAAGGTTTTTTACATGGAGATTGTATGACAGTTACAGGAAAAACATTGGCAGAGAATCTTAAACATGTTGAAGCAATTGAATTCGAGGATCAAGATTTATTATATACTGTAGATAAAGCTTTAAAATCATCAGGAAATCTTCAAATATTAAAAGGAAATCTTGCTGAAGAAGGTGCAGTTGCAAAAATATCAGGAAAAGAGGGTCTTAAATTTGAAGGGAAAGCTGTAGTATATGATAGTGAGCCTGAAGCAAATGAAGGTATTTCTAATGGAGAAGTAGAAAAAGGAAACGTCGTCGTCATTCGTTATGTAGGACCAAAAGGAGGGCCTGGAATGCCAGAAATGTTAAAGCCTACTTCTATGATTATGGGTGCTGGTTTAGGTAAATCTGTAGCATTAATTACAGATGGTCGTTTCTCTGGTGGTACACACGGCTTTGTTGTAGGGCACGTAACTCCAGAAGCACAAGTAGGAGGCGCAATTGCTTTGATAAAAACAGGAGATATAATTACTATTGATGCTATTGATAACTCTATAAACTTAAACATTTCGGATGAAGAAATGGAAAAAAGAAGAGCAGAATGGCAAGCACCTCCATTAAAATTTAAAAAAGGAATATTATTTAAATATGCAAGATCTGTTGCTTCAGCATCAGAAGGTTGTGTTACAGATAAATATTAAAAATAATAAGCTGAAAGTGATACACATTTAGCTAAAAAACGTCAATTGCTTATTTTAAAAAGCATAACGCTAAAAAGATGAATACAGACACATTAAAAAAACAGCAAAATAGTACTGTAAAAACAGAGCGTATTACGGGAGCAGAAGCAGTAATTCGTTGTCTTTTAGAGGAAGGTGTAGATTTAATCTACGGTTATCCTGGAGGGGCAATTATGCCTGTTTATGATGAGCTATATAAATATCAAGATAAATTAACGCACATATTAACACGTCATGAGCAAGGAGCAACACACTCAGCTCAAGGTTATGCGCGTACTAGTGGTAAAGTAGGAGTTGCGATTGCAACTTCGGGACCAGGAGCAACAAATTTAGTTACAGGTATTGCAGATGCGCAGATAGATTCTACACCAATGGTTTGTATTACAGGTCAGGTGGCGTCTCATTTATTAGGTTCAGATGCTTTTCAGGAAACTGATATTATTGGAATTTCTACGCCAGTAACTAAGTGGAATATACAGATTACTAAGGCAGAGGATATACCTGCTGTAATGGCTAAAGCATTTTATATTGCTAGGTCAGGAAGACCAGGGCCAGTATTAGTAGATATTACTAAAGATGCTCAGTTTGCTGAAATTGATTTTAGTTACGAAAAATGTAAAGGCATTCGTAGTTACAAAGCTATACCAAAAACAGAACCTCAATCATTAAAAGATGCAGCAGCTTTAATTAATGCTGCAAAAAAACCAATGATTGTATGGGGACAAGGTGTAATATTAGGTAATGCAGAAGCAGAATTTAAAGCTTTTGTAGAAAAAGCGGGAATACCATCTGCATGGACAATTTTAGGAGTTTCTGCATTAGAAACAGCACATCCTTTAAATGTAGGTATGGTAGGAATGCATGGGAATTATGGTCCTAATAAATTAACAAACGAATGCGATTTGTTAATTGCTATAGGAATGCGTTTTGATGATCGTGTAACCGGAAATTTAGCAACTTATGCTAAACAAGCTAAAGTAGTTCATTTTGAAATTGATCCAGCAGAGATTAGTAAAAATGTAAAAGCAGATGTTGCCGTAATGGGTAATGTAAAAGATACCTTAGCTACAATTTTACCTGAAGTAAACGAAAATACACATACATCATGGTTGCAAGAATTTGCGGCTTATGATAAGATAGAAAATGATAGTGTAATACAAGAAGAATTGTATCCTTCAAAGAACGGAATTAGCATGGGAGAAGTAATTCGTAATGTTAATGAAGTTACAAAAGGGGATGCAGTAGTTGTAACCGATGTTGGTCAGCACCAAATGATGGCAATACGCTATGCAGAGTTTGTAAAGAGTAAGAGTAATGTTACTTCTGGTGGATTAGGAACTATGGGATTTGCTTTACCAGCAGCTATAGGAGCAAAAATGGGAGCTCCAGATAGGCAAGTAGTTGCTGTTATTGGGGATGGCGGTTACCAGATGACAATACAGGAATTAGGAACCATATTTCAGAATAATATTGGTGTTAAAATATTGGTATTGAATAATGAGTTCTTAGGAATGGTTCGTCAATGGCAAGAATTATTCTTTGAGAACAGGTATGCCTCTACAGAAATGACAAACCCTGATTTTGTTAAGATTGCAGAAGGGTATAGTATTCCTGCAAATAGAGTAACAGAACGTGCTGATTTAGCCGATGCAGTAAAAACAATGTTTGAGACAGAGGGAGCCTATTTCTTAGAAGTATGTGTAGAAAAAGAAAACAATGTTTTTCCAATGATACCAACAGGAGCGTCGGTTTCAGATATAAGATTAAAATAATTAATAGATCTTTGATATAGATAAGATGGAAAAAAAGAGATTTACCATATCGGTTTATTCAGAAAATAATGTAGGATTGCTGAATAGAATATCTGGAATATTTTTAAAGCGCCATATAAATATAGAGAGTTTAAATGTTTCAAAATCTGAAATAGAAAATGTATCTAAATTTACAGTTGTTATTCATACAGAGGAAGAAGTAGCCAGAAAAATTGTGGGTCAGATAGAAAAGCAAATAGAAGTTATTAAAGCTTTTTATCATACCGATGAAGAAACAATTTTTCAGGAATCTGTATTGTTTAAAATAGATTCTGCTTTGTTGTTTGATGAGCGTCAAATACAAAATATAATAAAAGAAAGTAATGCTACAATTGTAACGGTTTCTAGAGATTATTTTGTTTTAGCAAAAACAGGAAGAAGACCAGAGATTGATGACATGTATAATAAATTAAAACCTTTTGGAATTATGCAGTTTGTTAGGTCGGGTAGAATAGCAGTTTCAAAATCTGAAATGCAGATTACAGCGTTATTAAAAGAAATTCAATAATAAATAAAACAAAAAACGAGAATAGAAATGGCAAATTATTTTAATACACTATCACTAAGAGATCAGTTGACTCAATTAGGAAAATGTAGATTTATGGATTCTACTGAATTTTCTGATGGTGTATCCGCTTTAAAAGGAAAGAAAATTGTTATTGTTGGTTGTGGTGCTCAAGGACTTAACCAAGGTTTAAATATGAGAGATTCTGGATTAGATATTTCTTATACCTTACGTGAAGCTGCTATTAAAGAGAAAAGACAATCTTACTTAAATGCAACAGAAAACAATTTTAATGTTGGTACATATGAAGAATTATTGCCAACAGCAGATTTAGTTATTAATTTAACGCCAGATAAGCAACATACGCCAGTAGTTAGTGCTGTTATGCCTTTAATGAAAAAAGGAGCTACATTATCTTATTCTCATGGTTTTAATATTGTTGAGGAAGGAATGCAAATTCGTGAGGATTTAACTGTAATAATGGTAGCACCAAAGAGCCCAGGTTCTGAGGTTCGTGAAGAATACAAGAGAGGATTTGGAGTACCAACATTAATAGCTGTTCATCCAGAAAACGATCCTCAAGGTAAAGGTTTAGCAGAAGCTAAAGCTTACGCTGTAGGAACAGGAGGAGACAGAGCAGGTGTTTTAGAATCTTCATTCGTAGCAGAGGTAAAATCAGATTTAATGGGAGAGCAAACTATCCTTTGTGGTTTGTTACAAACAGGATCAATCCTTTGTTTTGATAAAATGATTGAAAAAGGAATTGATGCCGGTTATGCTTCAAAATTAATTCAGTACGGATGGGAAACTATCACAGAAGGATTAAAATACGGAGGTATTACTAATATGATGGACCGTTTATCTAACCCTGCAAAAATTAAAGCTTTTGAATTAGCAGAAGAGTTAAAAGATATTATGCGTCCTTTATTCCAAAAGCATATGGATGATATCATTGGTGGTCATTTCTCTAAAACAATGATTGAAGATTGGGCTAATAATGATAAAAACTTATTAGTATGGAGAGCAGCTACAGGAGAAACTAACTTCGAGAAGACTCCAGCTGGTGATGTTGAAATTTCTGAGCAAGAATTTTATGATAACGTAGTATTAATGGTTGCTATGGTAAGAGCAGGTGTAGAATTAGCTTTTGAAGCTATGACAGATTCTGGAATTATTGCTGAATCTGCTTACTATGAGTCTTTACACGAAACACCATTAATTGCAAATACAATTGCAAGAAAGAAATTATTTGAAATGAACAGAGTAATTTCGGATACAGCAGAATACGGTTGTTATTTATTTGATCATGCATGTAAGCCTTTATTAACTGATTTTATAAAAACTGTAGAAACAGATATCATAGGAAAAGCTTATGGAGAAGGAAAAGATGCGGGAGTAGATAACGCAAAATTAATAGAAGTAAATAAAGCTTTACGAGAGCACCCAGTTGAAGTTGTTGGAGCAAGACTCCGAGCATCAATGACGGCAATGAAGCCAATCGTTTAAAACTTAAAACTCCCTAATTATTAGGGAGTTTTTTTTTACCTTAGTTTAACATCTTTAATTAAAATTAATAGGCTTGCAACACAAAAAAATATCAGAGATATTAATATATCCAATTAAATCTACTAAAGGTTATAGTTTACAAGAAACTATAGTTGAAAATATAGGATTAAAGTATGATAGAAATTTTGCAATAATAAATGCAGAGAAAAAAGTATTAACTGCTAGAGAAAATCCTAATATATTAAAGATAGCTACTAGGTTTTCTAATTCTAAATTAACTTTAACAGCGATTGATGAAGATTCTATAGTATTAGATACACAAAATTTAGACAAAATAGAAGATACTGTAACGCTGTTTAAGGATAAAGTTAGTGCCAAGATTATAAATCATAAAGTAAATAATTGGATATCTTTAGTACTAGGAGAAAGTTCCAAATTAATAGAAATTGATGCTAATGCATTACGGACCATAAAGCCCAAATACAATGGGAAAGAAAATGATTTTATAGCCTTTAATGATGTATCTCCAATACATTTAATATCAGAAGAATCATTACAAGATTTAAACTCTAAGTTAATAGACCCTATAATAGCAGCTAATTTTAGGCCCAATATAGTTGTAACTGGTTGCAAGCCTTATGAAGAAAAAAGCTGGAATACAATACAAATAGGAGAATGTATTTATGATGTAGCTATAGCAACCGAAAGATGTTCTTTTAGTACTATAAACCCAATAACAAGAAAAAAAGATAGCAATCAAGAACCTTTACGAACATTATCAAAAAATAGAAAGAAAGGAGAGAATGTTAATTTCGGAATCTATTTAACACCAAGAAAGTTAGGAATTATTAAATTAGATGATGAATTAAAAATAATTGAATGGAAGTAAAGTTTCCTAGTATAAAGGATATAACAAAAGCATTAAAAACAATTAGGCAAGTGGCAGATATAACGCCTTTGTCTGAAAATATTAGGTACTCTAATATTTATGATGCAACCATTTTATTAAAACGAGAAGATTTACATAGAGTAAGTTCTTATAAAATTAGAGGAGCTTTTAATAAAATAAGCTCACTGTCTAAAGAACAAATGGAAAAAGGTGTTGTATGTGCCAGTGCTGGTAATCATGCGCAAGGAGTTGCTTTTGCTTGTTTTTACCTTGGAATTGAGGGGACTATTTATATGCCTTCTGTAACTCCCAAGCAAAAAATAGAACAAACAAAAATGTTTGGCGGAGATAAGGTTCGTATTGTTTTAGAAGGAGATACTTTTGATGACGCATCTAAAGCAGCAATGGAATTATGTGAAAAAGAGCAGAAAACATACATACATCCTTTTGATGACCTTAAAATAATAGAAGGACAAGCCACTGTTGGTCTAGAGCTTATTAAACAAGTATCTAAACCTATAGATTATCTTTTTGTTGCTGTTGGTGGTGGTGGTTTGGCTTCTGGTTTGTGTAGTGTTTTTAAGGAGTTGTCTCCAAATACTAAAATTATTGGAGTAGAACCTGCAGGAGCTCCATCCATGAAAACATCTATAAAAAAAGGAATAAATACAGCATTAAAACAAATAGATAAATTTGTAGATGGTGCAGCAGTAAAGCGAGTTGGAGATTTAACATTTGCTATATGTAACTCATACCTTTATGATATGGTAACAGTACCCGAAGGAAAAGTATGTCAAACTATATTAGATTTGTACAATAGGGATGCTATTGTAGTAGAACCAGCTGGTGCATTAACTATTTCGGTACTAGATACCTTTAAAAAAGAAATTAAAGGAAAAAATGTAGTATGTATTCTTAGTGGTAGTAATAATGATATTACCAGAACGGCAGAAATAAAAGAGAGAGCTCTTTTATTTGGGAAGCTAAAACATTACTTTATTGTGCGTTTTCCACAGCGTCCGGGCGCATTAAAACAATTTGTAGCGGAAATACTGGGACCAAATGATGATATTACACATTTTGAGTATTCTAAAAAATCGAGCAAAGAGAATGCTCCAGCAATTGTAGGTATAGAATTAAAGAGTTCAGAAGATTTAGAACCATTAATACAAAGGATGAAAACAGAGAATTTCTTTGGAGACTATTTAAATGATAAACCAGATTTATTTCAATATTTAATATAAAATATAGTAAAGAAGTAGAACAAAGTGTAGTGCCAGAAAAGTTTTATGATTGCAGAATAGTAGGTCAAAAAAACTGTGTTTGGTTGATGTAGAATCTAACTATGATCAGCAGGTTAGCTCATTAGGTATCGATGTATATCCCTTTACAGGACAATAAGATTATACGCAAGCAACATTAAGTGTACAAAATGCTTTACGTTCTGTCTTTATTAGAAGTTATGATGCCTCTAAGGATAATGATTTAAATAATGAAATATTAAAGAAGTTACTAGATATAAAATTATCTAATTTTATAAGTACTGATTAATATATTTTAATAAATTATTTTTTTCTTAAAGAAATATATTCAATTTCATATTCTTTAATTTTATTATTAGAAACAAACAAATTGTCTATAAATTCTATTTGAGATACACTTTTTGTGTATAGTTTAGTTTTACTATAAGTCATAGAGTTTATATTCATTTCAGGATTAGTATTTATAATCTCTGTTGGTAATTTATTAAAACTTAAATTAGTATTTGAATCTGAAAATATCTCCCAGATTGTAGAAGAATTTTCAGAATTATATCTCCAAGAACTTACTTTTCTTATGTAATTTGTACTAGCATTGAAGCTAAAATCATAAATAGATGAATCTTCATATGTATAATTAGGTTTTTCAGGAATAGTTAAGTTGTTTGTTTTATTTCCTTGCTTATAGTATCCATAGTGGAAATCATCTAGCGATAAATCAAACCTAATTTTATATTTTTCAAATCTATTAAGATACCCTATCTTTATAAAATTTAGGCCTAAATACCAATAAGAAGAGTCATAGGGATGACTAAAAGTGTATAAACCATTGGTTTGATTTACTTCTTTTTCATATGCAAAAACTGAAGGGTTCTTAGCAAGATATTGTTGAGAAGGTAAATCTATATGTAAATAACTATCAAAATTTTTAAAATCATCATAGTTTAAACTAATATTTGATTCGTTTTTAACATCATTAATTAGTATATATTTTAAATCATTATTACCATCTAAAATACTTAAAAAGTAAGTGTTTCTTTCATGTAAATCAATACCATCAATATTAATTTGATGATTTTCAGGATTAGAATCCGAAGTTGTTATTTTTGCATTATTACTAATGATTGAATTATCTACAGAAAGTGTATGAATTTTTACCTCAGGAATATTATCTACTTTTATATTGAATTTTCCAACAACCGGATTTTTTATTAATGCGTTATCACTAGGGATTGTAGACTTAAAGTTCCATATACTTTTTTTAGGAATATTAGGATATGTTTTTAGTAGATAGTTCTTTTTTCCTCCAGGTGTATGAGAAAAAGAATTTAATATTGTAATATGTATATTATCAATTATTGAATCTTTTTGAGCTTCAAATGATAATTTATCTCCATTTTTGTATTTAGTATAGTCTAATATATTTCCATTTTTATCATGAATAATAAGCCAATTACCTAAAGAGTTATCACTAATGTAGTTATCGTCTATATTTAAACTAAAAAATATCTCAGATGATAAATTATCTTCTTG
>CALHVB010000049.1 GCA_938039345.1 uncultured Sediminicola sp. | reverse complement strand
AATGGCACTACATGGGTTGTACTTACAGAAAGTTGGTGTGGAGATGCTGCCCAAACAATGCCTGTAATGCATAAAATAGCAGAAGCAGACCCTAAACTTACTTTTAAGGTACTATTGCGAGATGAAAACCTTGAGCTTATGAATCAGTTTTTAACAAATGGAGGAATGTCTATTCCTAAATTAATAGCTGTAGATAATGCATCTGGTAAAGTAATAGGGAATTGGGGACCAAGACCTAGTGTAGCTACAAAAATGGCAGCAGATTATAAACAAGAGCATGGAAAGTTAACTCCTGAGTTTAAACAAGATTTACAGCTTTGGTATACAAAAGATAAAGGACAAAATACAGTTGAAGACCTTAAAACATTACTTACTTTGAAATAAGTAAGTAATGCTTCCCTTTTGGGATGCATCTTTACTAATACTATTAAATTTAGACTTGTAAGCATATTCAATAGCATTTTCTACCAAACAACCATTGGTAGTGCTAGAGCTTTTTTTATTTAGTTCTGCATCAATAACATTTCCTAAAGTATCTACCACTATATTTATGACAACTTTACCACCTTTTATACAAGTGTAAATGGGTACTGGCAAACTCACATTATTTCTGTCTACTAAAGAATAAGATACAGAGGTGTTTCTACGAGCATAATTAGACGTTCTTACTTCTTTATCTGCATTTAGTTCTCCTAAAAGTTGTTGTTTTTCTTGTCTTTTTTTAGCAAGTTCTTTTAAACTAGCCGCATAATTAGCTGCCGAATCTGATAGTTCAGATGTATCGTTGCCAGCTTCTGTAGTTGTTTCTTTTTCGGCTATAATTTCTTCTAATGTTTTTAAAGGCTCAGGATTGCCATAACTAGGCTTTGCTGTTTCATTAAAAGCTAAATGACTTTTAATGGTTTCTCCTTTTGCAGTTTCTTGTAGAGTTTGTTCTTCTTCTTTAAGAATTTCCTCAATAGTTTCTTCTTCTAAACTCATTTCTATAATATACTCTTCTTCTACTTCTGCGCCTAAATGTATGTTGTATAAACACAATACAATAAGAGACATAGAGAAGAAGGTAATTATAAGGGATAATGAGCTTCTACTTAAATTCATAAAACTATAACCGTTTTTTTATAGAAATATTTAAAAAATTCGTTGAACGGAATGGTAAAAGCCTAAAATTAGCTATGTATTAGTATCACTACCTAATACAACCTTCTCAAAATCAACAGGGGTTATAGCAGTATTTACGTTATAGTCGCCTATTTTGGTTCTTCGCAAAGCAGATAAGTGTCCGCCAGATTCTAAGGCCTTTCCAAAATCATGTGCCAAAGAACGTATGTAGGTACATTTACTGCAAACTACTCTAAAACTTACTACGGGTAATTTAATGTTGGTAATTTCGAACTCAAAAATTTCTATAGACCTAGATTTAATTTCTACCTTTTCGCCTTCGCGAGCATATTCATACAAACGTTTTCCATTCTTTTTTAAAGCAGAAAAAATAGGAGGTACCTGTTCTATCTGTCCTATAAATTGTTGGGTAGTTTCGTGTATAAGAGTATCGGTAATATGTGCTATAGGATATTCGTTATCTATTTCACTTTCTAAATCGTAAGAAGGTGTTGTTGCTCCTAGCGTTATATCTCCAGTATATTCTTTTAACTGACCCTGAAGTTCATTTATTTTCTTTGTAAATTTTCCGGTACAAATTAATAAAAGCCCTGTGGCTAGTGGGTCTAAGGTGCCAGCATGTCCTATTTTTATTTTTTTTAAATCGAACTTTCTACGAATAGCCCATTTTAAAGCATTAACCGCCTGGAAAGAAGTCCATGTTAAAGGTTTATCAATTAATAATAACTGTCCGTTTAAAAAATCTTCTTTAGTTTTCATAATAGAGATGTATAGTATTAACCCCAGATACTATATCCAACAGCTATTAAACCTACAATTAAGCAATAAATAGCAAAATAAGATAACTTACTTTTCTTTACTAACTGTATCATCCATGTACAAGCAATAATTCCAGATACAAAAGCTGCTATAAAACCTACACCCATACTTGTTGCCTGATCTCCCTGAAAATGAAGTTCACCACCCAATATATCTTTGGCTATTTTTCCAAAAATTAAAGGAACTACCATTAAAAAAGAAAAACGAGCGGCTTTAGTTTTATCTACTCCTAAAAGTACAGATGTAGATATGGTTGCTCCACTTCTAGATATTCCTGGTAGCATAGCAATAGCTTGCGATATTCCTATTATAAAAGCATTATTAAAGGAAACTTTTTTAGAGGTATCTTTAGCCTTATCTGCAAAATATAATAATACAGCAGTAATAATAAGCATAAAACCAACTAGTTTTATGTTTCCGCCAAAGAAGGCTTCTAGTTGCTCTTCAAAAAATAAACCTACCATAACAGCAGGTAGCATAGAAAGTATAATTTTAGCAGAAAACTGAGCTTCTTCGTTCCATTTAAACTGAAAAAGACCACTTATAATTTCCCAAATATCTTTTCTAAAAACAACGATAGTACTTAATGCAGTAGCAAAATGAAGTACAACAGTAAATAAAAGACTTTCTTCGGGAACCGAGTTATCTCCTAATATGGCTTTTCCTAATTCTAAATGTCCACTAGAAGAAACAGGTAAAAATTCTGTTAATCCTTGAATAATACCTAAAATAATTGCGTCTAAAGTATCCAAACTATTTTTTCTTTTTATTTGGGTTTAATAAAATGGCGTAAATCTCTATTCCTAAACCTACAAGAACTAGAGTAGGTGCCAAACGTATGCGTCTAAAATTGTAGATTTCTGGGTTAAAAACGTTAGGGTCATCACTACCACCACCGCTCATTAACACAAAACCTAATGTAATACAAGCTAAACCAATAAACATAAATAAGTAATTTTTCTTCTGAAAAATAAACTCTTGTTTAGTTCCTTCGGGTTTATTGTTTGTTTTTTTCATGATGCAAATTTAATGAAGTAAGGTTAACTTTATATTTTAGGATGATATAAATTATGAGTTTCCAGAAACAAAATTATAAGGTTCGTTTATAATTCTTTTTATAATTGCTATTTGTCCACAATGCCACATGGTATGTTTTATATTCCAATCTATAGCTTCGTATTTGTTTTTGGCTACCGGATGCTTCATACCTCCAGGAACCAAATCGTCTTTTAAATCTTCATCTGTTAAAGATTGTAATACCTCAATAGATTTCTTTTCAACAATACTTAAATGCGTTAAAAGTTCTTTGGGGTTAGTACTGTTTATATTTGCTTCAGGATTTGTGTTAAAAGAAAATAATTTGGTGTATTCTGTTAAAGGTATTTGAGCTAAAATATCTTGCTGATGCCCTACAGTTACTAGTATAGAATGGTAATATTCACTTAAAATTAAATGTCCTATTTGCCAAGAAATATTAGAAGCTATAATTTTTGGCGTTTCTTTCCATGCATCAACAGGAATGGTACTAACAAGTTTTTGGGTCCATTTATAAGCGTCTTCCGTCTGTTTTATTAAAAGTTAAATTTTATCCATTGTTCCTAATAATATAGTTCGTCTGTTCTTAGGTTAAGAAAACGCTGCGTAGCAAAAAAAGTACTTACAAGTGAAATTAAAATTCCTAAAATAAAAACACCACTAAAAACAATAGCCAAAGAAAGTGTGTCATTAAATAAATGAAGCTCAGGAAAAGTAGTATCTATATAAAATAAAACACCACCAAGTGCAATTAAAGCAATTAAAGCACCTAACATGCCTAATTTTATATTGGTCCATATAAAAGGCAAGCGAATAAATTTTTTGGTAGCTCCTACCATTTGCATGGTTTTTATAATAAAACGTTTAGAGTAGATAGATAGGCGAATAGAACTATTTATAAGCAGCACGGCAATAAATGTAAAAACACCACTAGCTACTAAAATCCAAAAACCAATCCGTTTTACATTATTG
>CALHVB010000048.1 GCA_938039345.1 uncultured Sediminicola sp. | reverse complement strand
TCATTTGCTGTTAAAAAATCTTCTACTTTAGACATGGAATTTTATTTAAAATCAAAATCAACGTCTGGTGCTTTTTCAGAACCTGCTTCTGCTTTGTAATAAGCTAATTCAGTAAAATTAAATATACCCGCTAAAATAGAGCCAGGGAATTTTTTTATTAAAATATTATAAGGTTCTACGCTAGCATTGAAACGTTCCCTTGCCACATTAATTCTACTTTCAGTTCCCTCTAATTGAGATTGTAATTCTAAAAAGTTTTGATTAGCTTTTAGCTCTGGATAACGTTCAACTACAACCATAAGTTTACTTAATGCACCAGTTAAACCAGCTTGTGTTTTGTTAAACTGTGCTAATTGTTCTGGAGTAATATTTGTTGGGTCTATAGAAACAGAAGTTGCTTTTGCACGTGCTTCTATAACGGCTGTTAAAGTACCTTTTTCAAAATCTGCAGCACCTTGCACTGTTTTAACCAAATTTCCTATAAGATCATTTCTTCTTTGGTAGGCACTTTCTACATTTGCCCATGTTTTGGTAGAGGTTTCTTTAAGAGTTACTGCTGTATTATTAAAGCCTACTGCCCATTTGTAGATTGCAAATGCAAAAACAAATAATATTATTACAGGGATTAGCCATTTTTTCATGATAATTTAATTTTGGTTAGTGTTATTATAATTGACTCTTAATTTTTAAGAGCTCAGCTTTTACATTTTCTAATTTTTGTATAATATCAAATTTGGAAAAAGATTTGTCTTTCCCTTCTTTTAAATGTGTTTTTGCTCCTTCTAAAGTAAAACCACGTTCTTTAACTAAATGATATATAAATTTAAGATTGGTAATATCTTCGGGAGTAAATTTTCTATTACCTTTTGCGTTTTTTTTAGGTTTTATAACATCAAATTCTTTTTCCCAAAAACGTATTAAGGAGGTATTAACGCCAAAAGCCTTGGCTACTTCGCCAATACCATAATATCTTTTTTCTGGGAGATTTAAATGCATTAATCTAAAGATTGGTTTTCTTGTGAAGCATGCTTCAGCATATTATTAAATTCGACCTGAGACAAACTACCGTAATAAAAATTAATAGGATTAATACGTTCTCCATCTTTATGTACTTCGTAATGTAGGTGAGGAGCTTCTGAACGTCCTGTACTACCCACAAAACCTATAAGGTCGCCACGTTTTACTTTTTGCCCTTTTCTAACATTATATTCACTTAAATGCGCATACAGACTTAAATATCCATACCCATGGTCTATACGTATGTGTTTTCCAAAACCAGAAGAGTTATTATCTGCTCTTGTTATTTTTCCATCACCAGAAGCATATACTGGACTTCCTCTAGGGGCAGTAAAATCCATTCCTCTATGCATTTTTCGTGCTTTAGTAAAAGGGTCAGAGCGCCATCCGTAACCAGATGCCATACGGGTTAAATCTTCATTTCGAATAGGTTGTATTGCAGGGATAGCAAGTAATAGTTTTTCTTTTTCTGCGGCTAACTTGGTAATTTCATCTAAAGATTTAGATTGTATTACCATTTGTTTTTGAATAACATCTAAACGCTGTGTAGCGCCAATAATCATTTCAGAATTATTAAAACCTTCTAATGACTTGTAACGGTTTATACCTCCAAAACCAGCTCTTCGTTGTGCTTCTGGTATTGGATTTGCTTCAAAATATAAACGATAAATATTATTGTCTCTATCTTCTATATTGGTTAATACCTGTTCCATTTGTTCCATTTTCTTATCTAACAGTTCAAATTGAAGCTCGTAATTTTTTAATTCTCGCTGTAACGATAATTCTCTTGGAGTATTTATAAGTGAGGTATTTAATAATATGGTAAGCCCCAATAAACCAAACAATATAGAGCCTAATATAAAAAAGAAAAGGTTTCTATATTTCTTAGATTTTTTGTTTTCAATCTCCCTATAAGAGAGCGTATCTGGATCGTAAAAATATTTTACTTTAGACATAAATGGATTTATCCTATTTTTGTGCTTTTGTTTAGCAAACTTAACAAATATAAAAATTGTTTTGTATAAACACGTAAATTTATCAAAAGCATAGTCTTTTCTCATGAAATCCCAAGAAGTAAGATCCCGTTTTTTAGATTTTTTCAAAGAAAAAAGTCACAAAGTAGTTCCATCGGCACCAATGGTGATTAAAGATGACCCAACTTTAATGTTTACAAATGCTGGTATGAACCAGTTTAAAGAATTCTTTTTAGGAAATAGTGTTCCTAAAAATAAAAGAGTATCCGATACGCAAAAATGTTTGCGTGTTAGTGGTAAACATAACGATTTGGAAGAAGTAGGAATGGATACCTATCACCATACCATGTTCGAAATGCTTGGAAATTGGAGCTTTGGAGATTATTTTAAAACAGAAGCTATACAATGGGCATGGGAGTTTTTAACTAAAGAGTTAAAAATAGATAAGGATAGTTTGTACGTATCTGTTTTTGAAGGTAGCGATGATGCTGATCAGTTAGAAAAAGATAATGAGGCATACGATTTATGGAAAGCTATTGTTCCGGAAGATCGTATTATCATGGGGAATAAGAAAGATAATTTTTGGGAAATGGGCGATCAGGGCCCCTGTGGACCTTGTTCAGAAATACATGTAGATATACGTTCTGCCGAAGAAAAAGCAAAAGTTTCTGGAGCATCTTTAGTAAATGAAGATCATCCGCAAGTTGTAGAGATTTGGAACTTGGTTTTTATGCAGTACAATCGTAAAGCTAATGGCGATTTAGAGCCACTGCCAGCAAAGCATGTAGATACAGGAATGGGATTTGAGCGTTTATGTATGGTAATGCAAAACGTAAAATCTAATTACGATACAGATGTTTTTACGCCTATTATCCGTGAGATAGAAACTATAACAAATAGTGAGTACGAAAAAGATGAAAAAGTATCTATTGCAATTCGTGTAATTGCAGATCACATTAGAGCGGTGTCTTTTTCTATTGCAGATGGTCAGCTGCCTAGTAACACAGGAGCAGGCTATGTAATTCGTAGAATTTTAAGAAGAGCTATACGTTACGGATTTACATTCCTAAATACTAAAGATGCATTTATGTATCGTTTGGTAAAGGTGTTGAGTGATACTATGGGAGCATCTTTTCCGGAGTTAAAAGAACAACGCCAATTAATAGAAAATGTAGTAAAAGAAGAAGAGCAATCTTTCCTAAAAACTTTAGATCAGGGATTGGTGTTGCTAGATAGCGTTATTGCAAACGCAAAAGGAAAAGAGATAGATGG
>CALHVB010000047.1 GCA_938039345.1 uncultured Sediminicola sp. | reverse complement strand
AATAGTAGTAGCCATAAAGTAAATATTAACTACCCAGATACTAAAACGGCAGAAGTATTTTTATCTAAAAGCAATGAAAACCCATCGAACAGAGACTTTATTTTAAACTATAACCTGCGTGCTAATAAAATAGCATCTGGTTTGTTGTTATATGAACATGGAGATGAAAATTTCTTTGCACTACAGATGGAACCTACAAAACAGACTAAATTAGAAGATATCCCTGCTAGAGAATACCTTTTTATAGTAGATGTCTCTGGTTCTATGAACGGTTACCCTTTAGAAGTTTCTAAAGAGCTTATGAGAAACCTATTATGTAACCTTAGACCTACAGATACTTTTAATGTACAACTATTTGCCTCTAGCTCTACTGTATTTAGCCCGCATCCTGTAGAAGTTGATGAAAAAAATGTAGAAGAAGCAATCCGTTTTCTTTCTAACGGCCAAGGTGGTGGTGGCACTCAATTACTAGACGCTTTAAATGTGGCCTATAAACTCCCACGAAAAGACCCTAGTAGTGCAAGATCTATGGTTGTAATAACAGATGGGTATGTAAGTGTAGAAAAAGAAGCTTTTGAACTTATTAAAAACAACTTAGACCAAGCAAATGTCTTCACTTTTGGTATTGGCTCTAGTGTAAACAGATATTTAATAGAAGGCATGGCTAAAGTAGCTAACAGTGAATCTTTTATCGCTACAACTAAATCTGAAGCTTTAGAAGTTGCTAAAAAATTTAAAACATATATAGCAACACCTTTATTAACACAAGTAAAAATTAAAGCAAAAGGGTTTAATGTTTATGATGTTACTCCTAATAGTATTCCTGATGTTTTTGCTGCAAGGCCTGTATTAGTCTATGGCAAGTATCATGGTAAAGCAGAAGGTTCTATTATTATAACAGGCTACCAAGGAAAGAAAAGGTTTAAACAAGAATTTAAAGTCTCTCAAGAGCAACTAAATAAAAAAAATAAAGCACTACGTTACTTATGGGCTCGTAAAAGAATAGCCGAACTAGATGATTATAGTAAAATATTTTATGATGATGTAAAAGATAGTGTAATTGCTTTAGGCTTAAAATATAACCTAGCTACTAATTACACCTCATTTGTAGCCGTAGACGAAACCATTGTAAATAAAAATGGTTCTTTAAAAGCTATAAAACAAGCGCTACCTATGCCACAAAATGTAAACAATACCGCAGTAGGTGCTGAGGCAGAAGTAAAAGCAAAAACAACATTTCGTAAATCGTTTGTTATAAGCCTAAATGAAAACCTACTAAAAACTGAAAAAAGAAAAATTAAGATGGAATTTAAAGCACTATACTCAAAATTGGTTACTAAATACTTAAAGACATACGAAAGCTTACGTGTAAAATTTAATGCTCAAGGAAAAGTTGTTTCAATTGAAGTATTAGAAAACGGAAAATGGATTTTTACCACAACCATTACACAAGAATTCTCTAAGTATACAACACAACCGTTACACCTAAACAAAGAAACAGTAGTAACTATTAAAAAATAGCATGAAAAAACTCATTATAATAACAGGAATTCTATTGGGAACTATATCAATTTCATTTTTAGCATATAAAAGAATTAAAAAAGTAAATTTTAATTCGGCATATAAAATAGGACAACCTATAGATAGCCTAGACCATGTAAGCGTTTTTTATAACGGAGGTGTAGATAATGTGGTAGAAAGAAACACCAAAGATGGTTATAACCTAGGTTTAAAATACCAATGTGTAGAATTTGTAAAACGTTATTATTATGAGCATTTTAACCATAAAATGCCAGACAGTTATGGGCATGCAAAAAGCTTTTATAATGCAAGTGTTTTAGATGGTGAATTAAATACAAAAAGAGACTTAATACAGTATACCAATCCTAGCAAAGCTAAACCCAAAAAAGGAAGTCTTATTGTAATGAAAGGCGCCATTTTTAACCCCTACGGTCATGTTGCTATTATTTCTAAAGTAAGTCCAAATAAAATAGAGATTATTCAGCAAAACGCAGGGCCATTTTCAGAAACTAGAGAAACCTTTAAATTAACAAAAACTCCATTAGGCAAATGGAAAATAGAAAATAATAAAATCTTAGGTTGGTTGCATAAAAATTAGTGTTCGTTAGATTGTTTGTGTTCCTTTTTATAAGGAGAGAAAACCTGTAAGGATTATAAATCCTTGCAGGTTTTTCTTTTTGTTTTCTACTATAAAACACATATTTAACATGCTACAGAACTTCTCTAAAACGAATTCTAGTTTATACCTAACGAATACTAGAACAGCACATATTTAGCAGCAGAAGCCCCGTAAATTTGAGGTATACAAGTACAACAAATAAAAATTATATCATGAAAAAATATATTATCCTTTTAGCCTTAACTTTTGGTTTTCAATTTACCAAAGCACAAGAATTTACAGCAACAGAAAAATATATGGTTGTTGATGCTATAACAACAAAACAACAAGAGTATGGATCAACTACTTTAAGTATTGTAACATCAGAAGATACTTCTAAAAAAGTAACAACATTAAAAGTTACAGACATAGACCTTTTTGATGAAGTAGAAATTACCGTACTTAACAAACCTAATTTATACAATGTTAACGAGGTTATAAAAGTAGAGCTAACCTACATAGCATGTTGTGCTAATAGTGAAAGCTACTATTATTTAGCAACAAAAGATGGTGATTATGTATCGCTACCCTCTATAGAAAATGTGTATTGCGATATTCCGCAAGCTACTTTACATTACATTTTTCCGAACCAAAAATACGGACAAGAAGACACCATTTTAACAACAGCTATTAACTATACAGAAAGTTATAAAATTAAAGACATAGAAGTGCTAAAAAGTTTTATTTGGAACGATGATGACTTTAATTCTAAAGATGCAATTACTGCATTACAATAAACTATCATTTGGAGTACTCAAAACTAAAGAGTAATAAAACCACTGGTAGTAATTAATTATTAACCCTTAAAATTTAAGATTATGAAAAATTTAAAAAACAGTATCCTAGTAGTATTACTATTTGCCTTTGTAAAAATGTTTGGGCAAACAGTACCAGAAGTAAATTTTGCTGTAACAGACAGTACAACAGCGATTGAAGATGTTTCTTATGAATATCTTTTAGCGCACAGAGTATACCTAAGAGAAAACCCATCTAAAAAAGGTAAAAAATTAGCTGTTTTAGATATTGGCACCAAACTAATCGTTAAAGAAAAAAGCGAAAACTCTGATATTATAAACGGAATTAAAAGTAATTGGTATCGTGTAAGTATTGGTGCAGATGAAGGATGGATTTGGGGCGGACTTATAGCACAAAAAACATTTGGGAGTCAGGCTTACCACGATGTAAAATTTCTTTATGGCCTAGCAAGTATAAAAACAAATGAAGAAGGAGTTTTAGAGCACAAACACCAATTACGTGCTTTTAAAAATGGAGTGCAAATAGATAAAATTGTTTTTAACGGACATGAGTCTGTACCTCTAGAACTAAAAAATATTGGAAACAAAGGTTTATTTAATGTAGAAGATATTATAACTCTTAATATTCCAAACACAAAAAGTAATAGCCTTGCTGGTAAAATGTATATCTTTTGGAACAATGGTAAATTTACCAATGTAGCAAACCTAGTGGGTTACTCAGATGCTAGTTATACAAAAACAGAATCTTTTGTTTTTCCGTCAGATATGGAAGGTATAAAAAGTACTATTATCCTTAATACTATTATAACAAACCATAATGTGTCTACAGAAAATAATATTGTAAAAGACAACAAAAAACTAATTACAAGTTTCTATAAGTGGGATGGTTATAAATTGGCAAAAAAAGTTGCTAGCCCAACTATTGCAGAAGATATTTTAGTATATAACTCAGATTTCTAAGAATGATGAATACATTAAAAAATAGCATTGTATTAATAGTAATAATACTTATAAGTTGCAAGAAGCCGTTTTCGCAAAAACCGGAAACGGCACTTGCTTTACCAACAACAGAAACATCTATTGTATTTATTGCTGGTTTTGATGAAGGAACTAATACTTATTATACCAACGCAAAAAACTATTTTAAAGCACAAAAAATGCAAGTGATTACTAATTTATTTTCTATAGATGAAATTATAGATTGGTTAAACTTACATACAAACAAAAACACAAACTATAAAGAAATACACATTGTAAGTCATAGCAATGCATGGTTAGGAATGGCTTTAAAAACCACTAAAAACGGAAATAGAATTACAACAAAAACATTAGCCAGCTCATTACTAAAAAATAAAATTTCAACCTTAAATAACGGACTTAGTAATAACACAAAAATTATTTTTCATTCTTGTGGATTAGGAGAAAACTTAACTTTATTACAAACCTTAAAACAAACTTTTACAAACCATAAGACACCAAAAATATACGCCTCATCTCTATTTAATATTTTTGGCGGAAAATATGCAGGTCATTACTTAGCTAAACCCTACTACGGATTTTACCCAACAGCAGAATCTCCTGGACCAGCACAACTATCTAAAGAATTTAAAAAAGCCTACCCTAACAAAAATATTGATTGGTTTACAGCAATAAAAACCAGACACGAAACTAGTTTAGGCAAAGTATACAGCTACAAATTTAATGTGCCTATAGAATGGGAGTTTACTTTTAATAATAACACAGAAATACCTCAACTAAAAAATAAAGATGCTATTATGGATTGGGTTTCAGAATCTCCAGAAATGGCAGAAGCTTTATACAACTTAAATATTCCTATAGAAAAGTATCGCTGGAAAAGTACAGTAAAAGGAAACAAACTTATCATTAAAGGAAAAACAACCGTACTCTGCGTATTAGAGCCAGTATTAGAAACTAATGATGCTAAAGAATATAGGGTTACAGCATTAGAAGATGATAGTTTATATCTAGTATTATAAAATTCATAATGTTACAGTATACACAAACACTTTTTTAGTAGATTCCAATCTCTATAAAATAAAAGCGTAATATTTTCGTTAGTCAAAAAACTACCAAACCCAAACCCATGAAAAAAGCTACATTTACCTTATTATCAATTGTTTGTTTTACCCTACTAACTAAATGTAAAAAAAGTGATAGTGAAATAGATGAAGCTGAAAAAATAGAAATTATAAATGGTGGTGAGGCTTTTACATCGCAATCTGTTAAAATAAAAATAGACAACTTTAGTTTACAAGAAAAACATAAAATAGTTTTTGATGGAATTGATTTAATTGCAGCAAAAACGGCAAATAATGAATTAATTTTTCATGTTCCATCAGATATGGACTTAGGTGAAAAATTATTAATTATTCCAGAATTTAATAATTATACTATTTCTTATACCGTTAAAAAAACAGAATTACCAGATAATCCTAATGCTATTATGGCTCCTTTTTTTGAAGATTACAAAAGTGCTATATCCATATTTAGCGATCAAGAAGATGTAAAATTCTTAAACTCGTACATTCAAAATCTTGAAGATTATTATAACTCAAAAAATGCCGAAGAAAAACAGGTAATGGCAGAGTACTACCATATAAATAAAACTTTTTTTAAAAACGCATTATCTAATTCTCTTAACGCAAAAGATAAAAATTCCGAACTACTAGAAGATTTTGGAGTATCTGTTATTATATTAGGGTCGTCGGTTGCAATAGCTGTTGTTAATCCCGAGCCTATATCCAGAGGTATTGCCATTGGCGTTGCTGTATTAAGCTTTAAAAGCGCTTATAAAAACTACGTAGCTTTTTCTAATAATAACATTAAAATACTAGACTTTGTAATTGATGATATTGTATCCGAATTCGATAAAAAGGCAAATTCATTAAAAGAAGATTCTTTCATAGAATTTAATGATAAAATAGAAAAAACAGTTAGTTTTAAAAATAACACTAGAAGCTTAATTGCAGATGATGAGCTTAATAAAACAGGAAAATTAGAAGAATTTTTCTCTAGTTTTAACACCATGAATTCTTTAATTACAAGTATTAACGATGCTATTACATTCGTTAATGAAAAATTATTTTTTTCTAACTTAAGCCTTATTAATCTTGCTACACTACCCCTAGAGGTCCCAAGTACATTGAAAGGTTTTACTCCTGAATTATTTGAGAATATTACTTTTTCTATTGCAGATAGTAACATCATGTTATCAAAAGCAAGCTTAGGAAAAAATAATGAGTTAGTTCTTAAATTAGAAATAGAAGATATTACTAAAGTTACAGAACAATATATAGAGACTACTTTAAACTTTACACTATTTAATGATTTTAATAATTTACAAGGGGCTTTTCCTATAAAACTATTCGCTAAGCACATATTGGAAGGAGAATGGGAAGCTATATCAATTGATGGTAACACAATGGGAACTTTTGTTGAATATCCTTTTGGTGATCCCTGTACAGAAATTCCTCGCGGAGCTTGGTCATATGATAAAATCACCTATACCATCGTTAAAGGTGGCCCAGATGCCGATTTAAAAATAATTGAAGATACTGAAATTAGTAATAAAGACTATAATATAGATTTTATTGGACCAGACCAGTGTAATTATGACATAGATAAAGATGTTGTTGCAGAAAGAAATCCTCAATATCAATCAGGAACACCTACCGATATAAGATCTTTGGTTAAACTAAATGCCACTGATTTTACAGCTCAAAGATGTCATGGTATTACTTGCAGACCAATAACTTTTAAACTAACAAATAATAATAACACTTTAACTATAGAAACTAAGGGAGGAAATGATATGAGCAATACAATCGTATTCGAAAGACAATAACTTAGTATTCTATACACTACTTTAAACCTCTGCAGACAGAGGTTTTTTTTATGATATATTATTATAAATAATCTTATGAAAAATATAATTACACTAATAGTGGTATTGTTAACATCGATTATAAGTGCTCAAGAAATACAATATGTTAATGCTGATAATGGCTTAATTATTAGAAGCGCTCCAAATAAAAAATCTAAGCGTATAGGAAAACTTAATTATGGAACCCAAATTTTAATTACGAAACAAACTGGCATCAAAATATCTATAATTGATAATGGAAAAAACATAAATGGTGAATGGGTAGCAATAGAAGGTACTAACACCAATATTAAAGGATATGTTTTTAATGGTTATTTAACTTTAAAAAAGCCAAATAATCCTTTAAAAATTAATTTTGAAGATTTCGCTCTTGAAATGAAATTAGACATATGGGACAAAAATAAAATTCTAGAAAAAGTACAAAAAGACAGTGCTATCGTATTTGTAGAACTTGGAGATTCTCCTGAAGGCAAGCAACTAAAAATAACATCGTTAAAAAATAAAAAAATCGAACTATTTCAACGATATGAAAATAGTATCACCATTATGAACGAAGGGCCTCATTGCGATTTAAAAGAATGGAAACATTATTATTCCGACTGGGAAAAATTACTTTATAATAATTCTAGCAATGCATTTTTAACCAAAACATACACAAAAGAAAATAGAGAACAGTTTATTGCTATTGATATTAACAACTTAAAACAAATTGTAAAAGAACGTTGTGGAGAAAGTTGGTATAAGCTTGTAGAAAATATAAAAAGTGTTAATGAATATCCTTACGGAATTACTACGAGTCGTATTTTTTTAAAACTTATTATAACCCATAAAAACAATTCTATTACTGAAAAAATAATTGTTTTTGAAATACCCATGGGTTGCTAAAACTTCATTACGCACAAAAACTGATTTTTATATATTTGATTATTGCTATAAAGCTCAAGAAATGAAATCTAGATTATCTAAATACACTTTTATACTTCTATTTTTTGTAGCTGCAAATTTAATATACGCACAAAACAGTCAGTTACGAGCTTATACCATTGAGGATGGTTTGCCACAATCGCAAGTCTACGATATAATACAAGACGATATAGGATATTTATGGTTGGGAACACAAGGTGGCGGACTTGCTAATTTTGATGGTGCTACTTTTAAAATTTGGAATGTTAGCAATGGGCTTTTATCTAACTATATACATTCTTTCTACTCTAATAAAGACAGTCTTTTTATTGGAACAAACAAAGGGCTTTCTATTAAAATAAAAGAGCGTTTTCTAAACTTTACAACACCACAAATAAATCAATTTTATACCTCAAAAAACAAACTTTATATAGCTACAAAACAAGGGATTTATTTGTATTCCAAAGGAAAAAAAGCACAAAAAATAACTCTAAATCCCGGAATAGATAGCAATAGTATTAATGCTATACTTTTTGATGGTACGTTCTACTGGATTGCTACGAATAAAGGACTCTGGAAAGTAAGCGCATTAAAAACATCGGCAAATTATATTCAAAAAATAGAAGAAAATAATTTCACCTCGCTCATTATTTATAAAGATAAAATTTTTGCAGCTACTTTTAATGATGGTGTTTTTATAATCAATACCAAAAATAAGGAAGACTCTATATTAATGCGAGAACCACTTCGTATTAATACCATGACTATACACAATAAAAATGAGCTATGGGTTGCTACAGATAACGATGGTATTACTGTTATAAATGCAGATTCGTATTCAGAAATTAAAAGATTAAATACCAAAAAAGGCTTAACGGTACCCCACATTAGAAAAACAATAACCGATCAGCAATCTAATATCTGGATAGCAACATCTGGTGGCGGCTTTTACAAATATTTTCAGAATAATTTTAAGCATTACGATAAAGATTCTGGTTTACAAGGCAATCGTATTTATGCCGTACACAAAGTAAAAAACGATATTTGGTTATCTAGCTCAGAAGCTGGTTTAACAAAAATAGATTCACTCGGTATTCATCATATCCCCAGCATTAACAGCTTTTCTAACGTAAAAATTAAAACTATTGCTAACGATAAAAAGGGAAATATCTGGGCTGGATCAGACGGTAAAGGAATGCTGTATAGAGAAACTATAAAAGTAGACAGTATTGTTACTACTGTATTAGATTCTATTACTACAAAAACCGATACAATTTCTAGATTAGTTACTAAAAACCATGTGTTTAATTCTGAAAATGGATTCCCATTTGATTGGATACGAAAAATAATAGTCTCCGATAATTATATCTGGGCGGCTACTTACTCTAGCGGAATTGTTCAGTTTAGTTACCAAAACGATTCCATTATTGTTCATAAGGTTTTTGGAAAAAATGATGGTGTTAAAGACCTGTTTATAAAAGACATTACTATAGATAAGCAAGGTAGCTTATGGTATGCTACAAAAAACGGAGATTTAGGAACTATAAAAGACGTTAGTGTAACCCATATAACAAGCCCATTAGATACACAAACAGCTATAGGCTCTCTATTATTTTATAAAGACAAGCTCTTTTTAGGTACTGCCGGCAAGGGTATTTGGTATGCAAATACTACAGAAGAACAGCTGAATTTTAAAAGACTAAAAGGAGAAAAAAAATTATACTCTCGCAATATATACCAACTTATTTTTGATAATCAAGGCTATTTATGGGCAGGAAGCGAGCGTGGCGTTGATAAAATACAATTAAACCAAGAAAACGAAATTATAGATCTATATCATTTTGGAAGAAATGATGGTTTTTTAGGAATAGAAACCTGTTTAAATGCTGTAGAAAAAGATACTAATGGTAATCTTTGGTTTGGTGCTATTTATGGGTTAACACAGTACATTCCTAGCAAAAAAAACAAAGCATCTTTAAAACCAAAAATAGCATTTACAGCTATTAAAGAAGCCTATAAAAATATAGATTCTATTCAACTTAATCATTGGACAAATAGTAACAAAATACTTCAACTAACCCCCAAACAAACACAACTTAGTTTTACCTACAGAACTATAGATATAGATCACCCTAATGATATAGAATACCGCTCCAAATTAAATAATACCGAGTGGAGTCCTTGGGTAAAAGAAAACAAACAAAATTTTGCTGGTTTAGCCTATGGAGCACATTCTTTTTATGTGCAATCTAGAAACCACAGATGGGAAAAAAGTAATCCTATACAATTTAAGTTTTTTATAGATAGCCCTTTACATAAAAAAGCATGGTTTCAATGGGCTTTTATAGCACTCTCTATTTTACTGTTATTAGGTATAAGCTTGTATTATATTAGAAAAATAAAGTTAAAAAATAAGGCCACACAAGAGCGTTTACAAATGCAAAACCATTTGCTTACTCTAGAGCAAAAGGCATTGCGCTTGCAAATGAATCCGCATTTTATTTTTAATGTATTAAATGGTATAAAAGCAATGGCTAGTAGTAAACCAGAAAAAATGAATACTACCATTAATAGTTTTGCTACCCTACTTAGAGAAACACTCTATAACTCTAGAAAAGAACACATAAATTTAGATCAAGAAATAAAAACATTACGCCATTATATAGAAGTAGAACAATTAATGGCGCCTAAACCTTTTACATATCATATTAAAACAGATACAGATCCTAGTGCAGAAGAAATTCTTATTCCTCCCATGTTAATTCAACCCTTTGTAGAAAATGCAATTAGGCATGGTATTTTAAAAGGAGATAAAGAAGGAGAATTACAAATTCTATTTTATACAACAGCCAAATATTTGTATTGTAAGGTAATAGATAATGGTATGGGAATTTTTAAATCTCAGCAGGCTAAAGCAAAAACAGACCACCAATCAATGGCTCTTACTGTTACTAAAGAACGATTAACATCTATTTCTGGAAAAGGTGCTTTACATATATCAGAAATTAAAGAAGATAATGGCGCTATTAACGGAACAAATATTACCTTTAAAATTCCTTTATTAACCGATTATTAAAAACCTATGCTTACAGCTATTATTGTAGAAGACATGATTGATGCTTTGCAGCTTTTAAAAAGTGATATTGAAACAAAGCATCCAGAAATAGAAATTATAGCAACAGCGCAAAGTGTAGTAGAAGCTGCTAAAGTATTACGTAAAAACCAACCCGATATTCTCTTTTTAGATATTATGTTAGGAGACGGTACTGGTTTTGATATTCTAGAAATTTTTCCAGATTTAAAATCAAAAATAATCTTTGTAACTGCTAGTGACGAATTTGCCATTAGAGCTTTTAAATTTGCTGCTATAGATTATGTGCTAAAGCCCTATTCTCATGAAGATTTAAGTTTAGCTATAGATCGCGCAAAACAACAAATACAGCCTAATAAAGAACGATTAAGCATCTTAAAAGAAACACTGTCTGCTCCAGAACAGAAACCCAACAAAATATCTTTACATACTCTAGATCAAATTATTATTGTAAACTTAGATGATATTATTCGTTGCGAATCGGATAGTAATAATACCATTTTTCACCTACAAGACAAGCGTAAAATATTTGTAACCAAAACACTAAAATATTTTGCAGATATGCTTAAAAACTATGACTTTATTCGCATACACCAAAGTCATTTGGTAAACCTACAATGCATTAGTGCTTATATTAAAACAGATGGCGGTTATTTAATGCTTAAAAATGGTGAAAACGTACCTGTATCTGTGCGTAAGAAAACAGAGATCATAGAAATTCTAGATAAAATGCATCGTTAAAATATATATATTCTAAAAAATACATAACTTACTGCTTTTTTAATAAAATTTATCCATGATAAATGTAAAACAAGCAGGTCATTTGGGGATTAGAATTACGCTATTCTTTTCTTTTATCTTACTATTAAACGGCTGTACTAATGCTAAAAAAGAGCCAGAATTTTTATTAAGAGCTAGCTTACTTGTAAACGAAAACCATACCTGGTATAAAGGATTTGAATATTTTCAAAAAATACTCGAAGAACGTTCTAATGGTAGAATGAAATTAGAGGTTTATCCTTCCGAACAATTAGCTAAAGAAATTGAAGCTATTCGTTTAATACAGGCAGAGGTTATAGACATGACTATAACGGGATCTCTATTAAGTAACTGGATTGAGATAGCTACTTTCTGCGAACTTCCATTTCTTTTAAAAGACTCCACAGACATGAAACGCCTAATTCATGGTCCTATTGGAAAACGAATAGAGAAAGAAATGCTAGAGAAAACAGGCTTACGAACCTTAGGCTATTTTAATAGTGGTGAACGACACCTTACCTCTAATAGGCCTATAAAACATCCTGACGATTTAAAAGGACTTATTATAAGAGTTCCCAATGTTCCTTCTTTTGTTACTGCATGGGCTGCATTAGGTGCTAAACCTACCCCTATGGCTTTTTCAGAAGTTTTTACATCCTTACAACAAGGAACTATAGAAGCTCAAGAAAATCCTTTTGCCAACATAAAAAATGCTGGTTTTTTTGAAGTTCAAAAATACATTAACTTAACAGGACATGTTGTAAGTTGGACCTATCCTGTTATAGGCGAAAAACAATTTCAAAAACTACCTCCAGACCTTAAAAAAATATTTTTACAAGCAGCAAAAGACATGCAAGTTTACGAACACAAACTTTTTGTTGAAAGTGAGAAAGGTATTCAGCAAGAGTTAAGAGATAAAGGAATGGAGCTTATAAAGGTAGATAAAGTTGCTTTTATTAAAAAATGCGAAAAAGGTATCTATAATAGCCTTTCCACTGAAATGCAAGAAGTTTATCATCAAATAAAAAAAGAACTCAATTGAATACTTTAACTAAAAACATAGGAAAGTTTCTAAAAATAGGAACGTTATGGAGCACCGTTGGCTTTATTTTAATGGTTATACTTCAAATATTTGCCCGTTTCTTTTTAGAAAGTGCTCCTTCTTGGACAGAAGAAGCCTCTAGATTATTTTTTATGTATGCCATATCTTTTGGTGCTGGTTTAGCTCTAAAAAGTAAATACTATGTGCATTTAGACATGTTTTATAACTCTTTTCCTAAGAAAGTTAGAAAAGCGCTTACCATTATTATCCCAATTGCTACCTTTTTATTATTTGCTATTATAGCAATATATGCCGTACAATTAATTATCCTTGGCTTTCCAGAAAAATCTCCAAGCATGGGGTTTCGCATGGCCTTTGCTTTTTTAAGCATTTTAATAATGGCATTGGGTGTACTATTTTACACCTGGAAAGAATTTATAAAAGTTACTAAAAAATTAAAATAATGATTTGGATTCTAATCATCATATTTATTACATGCTTAATATTAAGATATCCTATTGCATTTTCTTTAGGTTTTTCTTGTCTTGTATACCTACTATTTAAAGGAGTACCATTAATAATTATCCCTATGAAAATGTACTCTGGGATAGATGTTTTTGTATTATTGAGTATTCCTGGCTTTATCATCGCTGGTAATCTTATGAACCAAGGTGGCTTAACAGAAAAAATAATAACATTTTGTAATCACTTGCTAGGGCACATAAGAGGAGGACTATCATTAGTAAATATTGGTGCTTCTATGTTATTTGCAGGTATTTCTGGAACTGCAATATCCGATACTGCTAGTATGGGGTCTATTATGATACCTGCTATGAAAAAAGAAGGCTACGATGCTGCATTTTCATCTGCAGTTACGGCAGCGTCCTCTACTGTAGGGCCTATAATACCTCCTAGTGTACCCATGATTATTGCGGCAACTCTTAGTGGTTTATCTGTTGGTAAATTATTTCTTGCCGGAGCCATTCCTGGATTATTATTAGGGGTAGGTTTATTACTAGTTGCTTACTTTATTTCTAAGAAAAAAAATTACCCCAAGCACCCTCGTAGTACTTTTAAACAAGTTTCTCGTGGATTTGTAGATACCTTCTGGTCGCTTTTAATGACTTTTATTATCCTTTTTGGAATCATTGGAGGAATATTTACACCAACCGAGGCTTCTGTAATTGCTATTATTTACGCACTAATCATTGGTATTTTTGTGTATAAAAAATTAACCTATAAAAATGTTTTAGTAGTGCTGTTAGACTCCATGAAAACATCTGCATCGTTAATGATATTGGTTGCTTTTGCCAATCTTTTTGGATGGATTTTAATTACAGAACAAATACCGCAAACTATATCTAATCAAATCTTAGGATTTACAGATAATAAATATGTAGTACTATTACTCATAAACCTATTGCTTATTATTGTAGGTACGTTTATGGAAACAATAGCCGCTTTATTAATTTTATTTCCTATTTTATTAAAAGTTGCTTTATCTGTAGATGTAGACCCTATTCATTTTGCAGTTATTGCTGTTTTAAACCTTATTATTGGTCTTACAACCCCCCCTGTTGGTGTTTGTTTATTTGTAGCTTCGAGTATTGGTAAAGTATCTATAGGTGCTGTGAGTAAAGCTGGTTTTCCGTTCTTAATGGTAAGTTTTATTGTTCTTATTATAGTAACACTATTTCCTAGCTTATCTCTTGCATTACCAAGCTTATTTATAGATTAACTTTAAAGATTAATAAAGTATTTAAGATTTTTAGATCACATAAATACAATCGATTGTATGTTTAAATATTAAATAATTTGAAAAAAAAATGTTATGAATAAAATTAACATATTAATAATAGCACTAATAATTTCATTCTTTTCTTGTTCTCCAAAAAAGGAGCCTATATTTATCACTATCGAAAATTCTTTAGATAAGGATAGGGCATATGAAACATTAGAATTAACAGCAGATTTTTTAAAAATTAACGATTTATCTTCTGTTGGGATTAAAAACAAAGAAACTAATACTTTAGAAATAACGCAGTTAGTAGATAATGATGGCGATGGCACAGGAGACCTATTGTTGTTTCAACCTAAAATAGCAGCAAATACAAAAAAAACATTTGAAATAGTAAGTATTACAAGCAAGGAAAGTCCTAAAACAAAAAATTTATGTTTTTCTAGATTTGTTCCAGAACGTACAGATGATTATACGTGGGAAAATAATAAAGTAGCTTTTAGAATTTTTGGACCTACTGCTCAAAAAATGAAAGAAGCTAATGTTGCTGGCGGAACCCTGTCTAGTGGAGTAGATGCCTGGCTAAAGAAAGTAGAATATCCCATCATTAATAAATGGTATAAAAAAGAACTAGAAACAGCAGGAACTTATCATGAAGATAATGGGGAAGGTTTAGATAATTTTCATGTAGGAGTGAGTAGGGGTGTTGGCGGAATTGCGGTAAAGAAAGATACTACTTACTATATTTCTAAAAATTATACAAAGTGGAAAACAATAACCACAGGTCCTTTAAGAACTAGTTTTTATGTTGAGTATGAATCTTGGGATGCTGGTGGTAAATTAATAAAAGAGTCTAGAATTATAAGTTTAGACTTAGGAAGTAACTTATCCAAATTTGAAATAAATATAGAAGGAAGCAATACTATTTCTGCTGGGTTAACTTTACATGAAAAAGATGGTATTGTTACTAGTAATGAAAATAATAATTGGATTAGTTACTGGCAACCTCATGGCTCTTCTGAGCTAGGTACAGCTATTATTGCCGCTCCTAATACATTTATTGGTTATGATAAGTATGATACAAAAATTATAGACTTAAGTAATGCTTATGCCCATTTAAAAGTTAATGATAACAAAGTGGTTTATTATGCTGGTTTTGGATGGAAAGAAAGTCGCCAGTTTAAGAACCAATTAGAATGGGAAAATTACTTAGATACATTCTCTAGAAATATTCAAAATCCTTTACTAGTAAGTATTGTTAAAAAATAACTTATAAAGTAGATTCTCTTATTATTAATTCTGGCTTTATAATCTCATTTTTTTCATGAGGTTTTAAAGTCTCTCCATTAATAATACGTATAAGAAGTTCACATGCTTTTTTACCCATTTTTGAACCAAACTGATTTATGGTTGTTAGCGATGGCTCTATCACCTCTGAAACAGGCTCATTACTAAAACCAATAACGCTAATCTCTTCTGGTATTTTCTTTCCTATACTCTTTAAATACTTAATAGCACCTATTGCAGCTAAATCGTTTGCAGAAAAAATAGCATCAATAGTTATGTTATCATTAATAATTTTTTTAGTTAATTCTTTTCCATTTACTTCCATTAATCTTGAACTTAAAACAAGACTATCTTCAAAAAGTATATTATTTTCTTTAAGCGCTTTTATATATCCTTTTAATCTTTCTCTATAAATATTTAAAGTCTGTGGTCCAGAAAAATGTACTATTCTTTTATGCCCTTTACCTATTAAATAATTAGTAGCCTCATAGGCAGCATATGCATCATCCAAACTTACTTTACTTGTATCTAACAAAGCATTGCAATGCCTATCAAAAAAAACTAACGGAACATTATTTTGTTTTAAGGCTTTTAAATGAACACCATCTTCTGTCTCCATAGAAACAGATATAAGAACACCATCTACTCTATTAGAAATTAAATTATTAATAATGCTTTCTTCCCTACTAAGTTCTTCTAACGACTGACATATTATAACATTATATCCTAACGAATACGCCATCTCTTCTATCCCAGAAATAGCAGATGAAAAAAAGTGTCGGGAAATTCTAGGCACAACAACTCCTATAGTATACGATTTATTTTTTCGCAGATTAGATGCTAGCGAATTTCTTTGATATCCTAATTCTTTTGCCTTTTTTAATACAAGCTCCTTTGTTTTTTTGGTAACCCTATCACTATTATTTAAAGCCCTGGAAACAGTTGAGCTATCTATATTTAAAGCCTTGGCAATCACATGTATTGTAACCTTATTACTCATTATAAACCCTTTTTATGTTCCAAAACTTCTTTATAGTTTCAGCTGTAAAAATAATTACTAGTATTTAATTATTAACTCAAGAACTAAAATAATCTATTAATTATACAAAAAGGTATTTGTTTTATGCAAAATACAATCGATTGTATTTTATTTTCTACATTTGTATAAAATAATTTATACACATAAAAATCAATTCATTATGTCTACACAATACGAAACAAGATATGCCTCTAGCCCAAAAGCAGTAAAAAAATATGATACCAAAGAATTAAGAGAAGAATTCTTAATAGATAACTTAATGCAACCGGGTAAAATAAACCTTACCTACTCTCATTATGATCGTTATATCGCTGGGTCTGCCGTACCAATAAAGCCTTTAAAATTAGAAAACATAGATCCATTAAAGTCTCCTTATTTCCTAGAAAGACGAGAATTGGGGATTATAAATGCTGGAGATTCTGGTACTGTAGAAGTAGATGGAGAATTATATACATTAGAGCATAAAGATGCTCTGTATATAGGAATGGGTATGAAAGAAGTTATATTTAAAAGTGATGATGCCGCTAAGCCAGCAAAATTTTATTTAAACTCTGCTCCTGCTCACAGAAACTATCCCACAAAAAAAGTAAGCCTAGCCGAAGCAAATAAGTTAGAATTAGGCTCTTTAGAAACAGCTAACCATAGAACAGTTAACCAAATGATTATTGGTGGTGTAATTACATCTTGCCAATTGCAAATGGGAATGACAGAATTAAAAGCAGGAAGTGTGTGGAATACAATGCCTGCACATGTACATGATCGTAGAATGGAAATATATTTTTATATGGATGTACCAGAAGGACAATCTGTTTGTCATTTTATGGGACAACCACAAGAAACTAGACATATATGGATGCAAAATCATGAAGCAGTAATATCTCCACCATGGTCTATTCATTGTGGTGCAGGAACTTCTAACTATACATTTATCTGGGGAATGGCAGGAGAAAACTTAGATTATACAGATATGGATACTGCTAAAATTACAGAATTAAGATAATCATGGGAGTATCATTATTTAATTTAGAAGGGAAAATTGCTTTAGTTACAGGAAGCACACATGGTCTAGGAATGGCTATGGCCACTGGTTTAGGAAAAGCAGGAGCAACAATTATAGTAAACGGAAATTCATCTAAACAAAAAATTGCTGCTGCTGTAGAGTATTATAAAAGTGAAGGTGTCAATGCTCTAGGCTATCAATTTAATGTAGCTAATGAAACGGAAGTAATAAAGGCTATTAAAAAAATTGAAACTGAAGTTGGCACTATTGACATTCTTATTAATAACGCAGGCATCATAAAAAGAACTCCATTAGAAGAAATGGAAGTAGCCGATTTTAAAGAAGTAATAGATATTGATTTAGTAAGCCCTTTTATTGTATCTAAACATGTAGTAAAAAACATGATTGCTAAAAAAGAAGGGAAAATAATTAATATCTGTTCCATGATGAGTGAATTAGGCAGAAATACTGTAGGTGCATATGCTGCTGCAAAAGGAGGACTAAAAATGTTAACTCAAAATATGGCTACAGAATGGGCAAAACATAATATTCAGGTTAACGGAATTGGCCCTGGATATTTTGCTACTTCACAAACAGCTCCTATTAGGGTAGACGGACACCCATTTAACGATTTTATTGTTAATAGAACACCTGCAGCAAAATGGGGAGACCCTAATGATTTACAAGGAGCGGCTATATTCTTAAGTTCAGAAGCAAGTAGTTTTGTAAACGGACAAGTAATATATGTAGATGGTGGTATTCTTGCTACTATTGGCAAACCATCTAACGAAGATTAAAAACACATTTAATACACCTATCCTTTAAAAACTCAGGGTAGGTGTTGTAAAATTCTTACAAAACTTACTTTATAAATAAAATAATGGGTCATTCATCGAAAAAAAGAATATTATAAAACCAATGACTAACTATTTATATATAATTGCATAGAGAACAAGACCCCCAGTCTAAGTTAAGAACACGAGAATACCCCAATCTTCTCATCCTACTTGCAATAGAATAAACACCTACTTGCAATTAGAAACTATATGAAAATTAGATTACGTTACTTTGCCCTTACATTACTTTTTAGTACCCTAATATTATCCTGTAACAAAGAAAGCATTGAGGAAACAAACATTATAAGCGCTGAAAATGTTATACAAGTAGAACAAGAACTATTAAGCATTGTAAACGAACACAGACTTAATTTAGGCCAAAATTCTCTTGAATTTAGTTCTGTAGCATATAAGTATGCTAATGAACACACCAACTATATGGTAGCAAAAGGAGCTACCAACCATGATAATTTTAATACACGTGCATCTAATATTGCGGCAGAAACAGAGGCTTCTCTTGTCTCTGAAAATGTAGCAAAAGACTACACTAGTGCTAATGCTGCTTTTGAAGGTTGGCTAACAAGCACTAATCATAGAAAAACCATTGAAGGAGAATTTACGCATACAGCCATAAGTGTAAAAAGAAATGCTAATGGCAAGCTATATTATACACAACTATTCTTTAAATAATTTAACTTTTATCGGCATTATTTATCACTTCTTCTAAGAATAAAACAATAAGCGTCGGTGTGTGTATAATTAAGTTAGACAAAAGGGTAAAAATAGACTAAAAGGAGCTGTTTTTCCGATAAAATGCACTGCGTGTTTCATCGATAAGCCTTTGCTCTATAGGTTTTTACATATTATCGAATAATTTCATGTTTATTTAAGTACAGTATGGTTTTAAATGAATTCATACATAGTTTTGCCTCAGAAATAAAACAATAAAATGAAATTACATTACACTTTTTTAATCTTAGTTATTACTACACTAACATCATGCACTAATACAATAGTACAAGAAGAAGAAGAATTATTTGAAAGTACTACTGTAGTATCACAAGTATCTAATCCTTTAGAAAAAGAAATATTTGAACTTGTAAATGCACATAGAATATCTATAGGAAAAAACGAGCTTATTTTTGATGTACATACATACAATGCTGCTATGATTCATAATGATTATATGATTTCTAAAGGAAAAATAAGTCACGATAACTTTAACCATAGAGCTTCAGCTCTTTCAAAAAAAACGAAGGCTAAGGCTGTAAGCGAAAATGTTGGAAAAGACTATCTTACAGCTACAGATGCTTTTAACGCATGGTTAGCAAGTAAAAAACATAAAAAAACTATAGAAGGAAATTATACGCATACAGCTATTAGTGTAAAAGAAGATCAAAAAGGAGTTTTTTATTTTACACAAATGTTTTTTGAATAATTAGTATTTTACCAAGTGTTTATTTTTAAAAGACCGCTTAATTTACATTAAGCGGTCTTTATATTTATAATTATGTCAACTCTTTTTTTTAACTTTCACAAAAACTTAATAATATGGCAATAGCAGCTCCTTTTAATCTTACGAAATGGATTGCGAAAAATAGAGATACTCTAAAACCACCTGTAGGCAACAAAAACTTATATAAAGATGCAGGAGACTATATTGTAATGATAGTTGCTGGGCCAAATGCTAGAAAAGATTACCATTACAACGAAACCGAAGAACTTTTTTATCAATTAGAAGGACATATAGAAGTGCACATTCAAGAAGATGGTCAAAAAAAAACAATGAAACTAGGCCCTGGCGATATGTATTTACACCCAGCTAAAGTACCACATTCTCCCGTTAGGCATAAAGACTCTATAGGGCTTGTTATAGAAAGAAAAAGGGCTAACATGCATGTTGATGACGGACTCTTATGGTTCTGCGATAATTGTAATGACAAACTTTATGAAGCCTATTTTGTTTTGCATGATATTGAAAAAGATTTCTTAAGCCATTTTAAACATTTCTATAGTTCTAAAGAATTAAGAACTTGTAAAAAATGTAATACTATAATGCCTGTAGACGAACGTTTTATATCTAATGACTAATATAATTAACATACTAATTGCTGTAATAGCACTATTTCACCTTTATTTTCTTTGGTTCGAAATGTTTGCTTGGACAACAAGAGGCCCTAAAATATTTAGAAAATTCCCACCAGAGTTATTTAAATCTACTAAGCCATTGGCTGCTAACCAGGGTTTATATAATGGTTTCTTAGCTGCTGGTCTCATATGGACTTTTTTTATTAGCGACCCCGTTTGGAAAACTAACATTAGCATTTTCTTTTTAGGCTGTGTATCTATTGCTGGGATATATGGAGCATTAACTGTAGAAAAGAAAATATTTTTTATACAAGCATTACCTGCTTTAATCGGTATTATACTATGTATTGTTAAATAACCACCAGTAAGATTTATCTTGTGTAAAAAAAGAAATGTCTTAAGTAAATAATCCTCAAACCAAACTCCATGAGACATTCAACGAATTTGACATTTTCAAACTGTTTATTATACTAACATAATAAGTTACGGTTTACTAAACCCTAACAAATAAAGCAAAACAAATTAATATCAATTCTTGTCTACAAGAATATATCTTATTAAGGTAAAAGACGAAGCTATAAAAACTTCTAAATACCTAGATAATGACATTGGTTATTGAGGTTATAGACTATTCAAATTTTTTATTATTATCAACCTCAGGCACTCGCCAACTTCCTTCTAATAAAGTTTGAATTCCTAATAAAAAAACCATGCAACAAAAACTAAATAAATTTAAAACCTTAGAGCAAAGCTCTCTAAAAATCTTACGTATCATAAATTATGTTTTTTCTATTTACAGGGAAACTTTAATTGTTGTAAAATAATTAAACGTGTGCAATTTAATAAAAACTAAAGAAAAATCTTACTTTTGTTTCGTAATTAGTAAAGAAACCCTATTCCAATGCCGAAATTATATCGGGAGAAATAGGGTATATCCTAGAAAAACATTAGTAAGTTCTGTATAAATTAACCACTAGATAAACAATTCCTTGTAAATGGTAGCAAAAAATGTATATCTGGTTTATTCCTTTTACTTTTTAGCTAACAATACTAGTGAAATTCAGAAAAAATCAATTAACACCTTAATCAATAAGATTTAAAGTTCAATTTTAACATTTTTAATTTTTTTTTAATAATTTTAGAAGAATAAACACTAAACACCATATTATGAGTAAAAAAACATTGTATTTGCTGCTAATTATCTTAACGATATTAGCAGGAACTTATTTTTATATTCATTGCTGCTCTACTTGCGGTAATAATGTAGATGAAAATATAGATGCCAAGGAAAAGGTAGTAGAAGCACCAATTACTCCAGAAGCAACATCATATCCTTTCGCTATCAATAACGGAGACTTTACGTATAGCAATCCCGATAATATTAATTTTAACGTTTCTAACTTCACCATACTAGATACAGTATCGGCAAATGTAGATGCAGGAATTTTTAGTTTAAAAAAATATTTAGATACACACAGTGATAAAACTATAAATATTACTGGGTTTTATAAAAGTAGTGAAATAAATAACTCTGCCTTTCCTAATTTAGGTTTAGCAAGAGCTACAGCTATTAAAAATTATTTTACTTCTAAAGGTATACCTTCTTCTCAAATAGATGTTTTTGGTGCCTTAAAAGAAGAAATGGTTCCTAATGATAATATTTTCTTTGGTCCAGAATCTTACGCCATATCCGAAAAAGTAGAAGAAGATTTGCAACCGCTAGCAGATAAAATAAAAGCTAACCCAATAGTGCTACACTTTAATACTGGGCAAACCGCCGTAAATCTTACACCAGAACAAAGACAAGAAATTGCAGATATTTCTAGATATTTAGATAAAGTAGAAGGCGCTTCTTGTAATGTAATAGGCCATACAGATAATGTTGGAGACCGAAATAATAATATAGCTCTAGGACAAGAAAGAGCAAATTTTGGAAAAAATTATCTTATTAGAAATGGTATTCCTGCAGCAAAAATTAATGCTACATCTAAAGGTCCAGACCAACCAATAGCTAGTAATGCAACTGAAAAAGGAAGAGCAGAAAACAGAAGAACAATTATAACACTTAACTAAATATTAAACACTAAAAATTAAAAAAATATGGATTTTCAAAATATGAATATATGGTGCTGGATTATTCCTTTATTAGTTGGCCTTATTTGCGCATTATTAGGTTATTTACTAGGTAAAGCAAGTAGCAGCAGCGACACCGTTATAGATTACTCAGACGATTTAAAATTATGTCGCGATAAAAATGCAAAATTAGAAGCAGACCTAGCCGCATGCAATACTAAGCTTTCTGCAAAAGTAGCAGCGCCTTCAATAGATACAAACATAGCATCTTCGCTTGGTGCAACAGCAGCCCCACTAATTGCTTTTGATGCCGATGCGGCTAAACTTGCATTTGGCAAAAAAATTAAACAAGACGATTTAAAAGTGGTAGAAGGTATAGGTCCTAAAATTGAAGGTTTATTTCATTCTTTCGATATAAAAACATGGAAAGCCTTATCTGAAACTCCTGTTGCTAAATGCCAAGAAGTTTTAGATTCTGGTGGTGAGCGTTATAAAATACACGACCCAGCTTCGTGGCCGTTACAATCTAAAATGGCTTATGAGGGTAAATGGGCAGATCTTTCTAAATGGCAAGATGAACATAAAGGAGGAAAGCTTTAAAAACAAAAAACCGGTTCTAAATAGAACCGGTTTTTTTTATATTACTCCGTTTGGTTTTACCCATTTAAATTGGTAATCGGTATCATCTTCAAACTGCATACGATCAGAAATTCTTTGTAGTCTACTTGGCAACTTCATTAAATAGTCGCGTGCTTTTTCTGCTTCATCCGTTAGACTTCTAATATTACCTAAAGCCCAATAATCATTTAATTTTTTAAGGATATCTATATAATCTTGTGCTGTATAAACCCCTAAGCGTTGCGCACAACTAGAAAATGTTTCAAAAGCAGTACCTATACTGCCTCCAGATTCTCTTAAAAAATGTGCTGGCATTACAATCTTCTTTTTCATCATATCAGCAAAAGCCAACATCATTTGACTTGGGTCATGATCAAAAATAGTTTTTACAAACTCTCTATAAGCAAGATGATGACGCATTTCGTCTCCTGCAATTATATTACACATTTTTCCTGAAAGTGCATTCCCTTTTTTCTTTGCTAATTTCCCTACTCTCTTATGAGAAATATTAGTGGCTAATTCTTGAAAAGAAGTGTAAACAAAATTCTTATAAGGATCTCTATCTGTACCTATATCAAAACCATCTGCAATTAAATGCTGCGTAGTTATTTCTATTTCTCTCATGTCTACTCTACCAGACAAGTACAAATATTTATTTAACACATCTCCGTGTCTATTCTCTTCTGCCGTCCAGTGACGCACCCATTTAGACCAACCATTTTTATTTTCTCCATGTTGATCTACTCCTTCTACATCCATTAACCAAGATTCGTATGTTGGCAATGCCTCTTCGGTAATTGTATCGGCAACTAATGTTACCCAAAAATCATAACCTAAATCTTTAGCCTCTTCTCGTATTTGAGTTACCTCATCAAAAAACGCTTGGGTATCACCTTGAGAATCTGGAAGAAAATCTGTTGGCTGCCATATTTTATCTGTAGGGACAAGGTATGAATCTATAAATCCATCTACCTTGCTCTCTATAGCTCGCATTACTTCTATTCTAACATTCTTAGCAGACATACTGTATATTTTTTGCAAATATCCCCATTTCTATTGAGAAACTAGTATAAGGTAGCATTAAATTTAGTTTCTACCCTGTTCATTAGGATAAAAAGTATGTACTGGGTTGCTTTGCCATATCTCTTTTGTATCAATATCCATAATAGATAATGGTCCTTTAAAAGCCGCGCCCGTATCCATATTCCATAGGTTAGCCACATTTTTAGGGTATGTTTCTCCTATTCTGGTTAATGGTGTATGTCCAATGTATATTTCTTTGTATTGTTTTAGTCTTGCAGGATAAAAAGGATCATCTTGTGTAATATTAGGGTTTAAAGCCAAGGCTAGTTCCCATAAGGTTCTATCCCAATAAAAAGATTGTGTAAAATACTCGTATTCTACTCCTTTTAAATTGGTAAACCCAGCATGCATAAAAATTCTATTGTTAGAATCTATATAATAATTCTCCAAGTCTGCATAAAATTTAATATGCTCCTTTTTACTTTCTATACTGATTTTATCGTAAGACTTTATAGTAGCTTCTCCTCCATGCATAAACCAAGTAGGGTTATCTTTTCCTTCATTTAACCAATCGTAACACAACTCATCATGGTTTCCTCTAATAAAAGTACATTTATGCGTTTCTTTTAATGAGATTAAAAAGTCTATTGTCTCTGCAGCATCACTCCAACCATCTATATAATCTCCTAAAAAAATAAGATGATCGTTAGTTGTAACTTTAGCCTTTTTTAATAGTTGCTTTAATGCTTTTAATCCCGAATGGATGTCTCCTATTACCAGTGTTCTCATTGTGCAAAAATCGCAAATACTGCTATTAATATCACTATAAAAAGTACAAAAAAGAATATTTTCCAAAAAGAATAGGGTCTTGTACCACTAATGGTTCCCGTTTGTCCATTTATATAAAAATGATACTCTTTACTATTATATATATATGAGCTTATATACACTGGTAAAAGAATATGCTTAAATGTTTCATCGGATAATCTAATATTGGTATTATGCACACGTTGGGTATCGCCTCCTATATCTCTACGAATCCAATTATAGGCTATCTCTTTTGCTTTTTGAAAAGATTGATGGTGCCCATCTTTTAATGAAATGGTATACTTTTCTGTTACAAAACCAGAAAGGTAACTAGAATTAAAAAATGCTAAATCTTTTAAATTCCAATGTGCTATTTTAGAAGGAATATCTCTTCTCTTTTTTTCTGATGCATTAATTAAAATATCATCTACAAAACCATTTACAGAACCAAATGCATTAGACCAGCGTGTTTTACGTACCTGCCGTGTTTGTCTTCCTTTTTTTGTTTGATAACTTTCCGTTTCATAATAATAATCTCCTCGTTGCCCTTGGTACTTAGCAAACAAGTTAGCATCAAAAGTCCAATGCGGAATATACAAACCATGAATAGCCTCTGGGTCTAAGGCCGCTCTTTTTAATTTATTGGGTGCAAACCACAAACTATTTGCCCAATTTTTAAAAATGCTTTGTGCTCTTTTACTATCTAACTGAAAGGGAACAAGTGCGCTTGGTAAAATCCACCCTTCTTTTTCTACATCTTCTCGTATTAAGGGTTCTCCACAATACACACAACCTAACGATTTATAGTTTTCTTCTACATGCTGGTTGGCTCCACAGTTTTTACAGTTTAAAAGATCTATAGTTTCTGTATACGCATTATCGCCAACCACTTTTAAATAATGATTCAGCTCTAACTCCTCAAAACTACTTTTTGTTTGTTCTATAAATTCTTCATAACCACAATACTCACATTTTAGTTGATGCGAACCTGGCTTATATTTTAATTCTGCACCACAATTGGCACAGCCTTTTTTATGTTCAGATGTTACGGTTTCTTCCATGAAATTACCAGAAATAGCCTTCTTTATCTATTTATATTATTTAATAGATAATTCTAACTTATTCAATCGTTTTTGCATATTTTTAAGCTCTCTATTTAATGACTTAATTTCTGCATTTTCGTCTTTAAGAATTTTAATTTCTTTTTGTTGAATGATTGTATAAAGGGTTAATTCTTCAATTTTCTGAAGTAATTTTATTTGAAACTCCCCAATATTTACACCATTTTTCTTCATTTCTTTTGCTGATGCTATTTCTGGAAGATGCTTTTTTTCTATTATAAATTCTTCGATAAAATCTAAACTTGGTAATTTATAATCATTTTCAAAAACAAAATCCGCAGTGGGAGTTAAGTTAACTTTAATTTCTTTTGCTTCTAGTTTACCTTGAACAGCCATGTTTCCATTGGAATTTATTAATAAGCTAGTATTTTGTTCCGCGCTATTAAAAACGTTTACTCCACTGGGGGTCACTGTTAATTTTGGAGGGTTTGCTTTTAATATATTATTACTAGCTATTCCTGAGGTACTGGCAAAAACTTTACCATGAGAATAAGAACTCTCCATAACTAGATAAACGGATGTATAACCTTCACTTTCTTTATAAGCCTCTACCCTTACTTTATTTGATAATAGATTTCCACTTCGTTGGATAGTATATCCTTTAAACTCTCCACGATTAGATAAATACATATTTTCAACTTTCTTCTCATGACTACTGAAACCACCTCCAATTAATTTCACTGTTAACATTTCGCCAGTTCCTGCGGTAGATTTTGGTAAAACTGCAAATTTATAATAGTGCGTTAAATTATCAGGAACTCTAAAATTGGGATCAAAAGTATAATCTGATTGAGAATACGTTATTGTAAAATTCAATAATAATGTTAATAATAGTGATAGATTTTTTATCATGATTTTATATTTAAATTTATAATAAACTATAAAGTTTTTAAACAGTTGGCAATGGTGGCGGTGTATTACCTCCTAAAAATAATTTTAACTCTTCTATATCTTTAAGCGCCGCCCAATTACTCATGCCTTGTTTCCAAACTAAAGAGTCTTTATTTATGGTACGGTTGGCAAATAATTCTTTTAATTTATCAAAACCTACAGGACCCATTTGTGTGCCATTTACGGCATAATGATATAGCACTTGTGTTGGCATTGGTGGCGGAACGGCTGCTACTTGTTGCCCAGCTATTGGCTGTTGTGCCATTTGCGGATTCATCATTCCGCCCATTTGCTGTGCCAATACAAAGCCCATTCCCATGCCCATACCTGCACCAGCAGTACCGCCTTCATTTTTGGCAGCTTCTTCAATAGCTTTAGCAGTTTTAAACTGTGTAAGTTTACCTAAGTCTAATTTATCTATTCTACTATACTCAAAAATTTCTTTCTTAAGTTCTTCTGGCATAGATACGTTTTCTATATAAAAACGCTCTAATTGTATACCAACACGTCCAAATTCTGGTTGCATTACTTCTTGGCAAGTTTCAGATAATTCAGAAGTATTTGCAGCGTATAACTCTATGGGTAAATTAGCTGTGCCAATGGTATCTGTAAAGCGAGTAACTATTAAGCTTTTTAAATGCTCGTTAATTTCATAATTAGTAAAATTACCATCTGTACCCACTACATCTACAACAAATTTTCCTGCGTCTTGTATTCTAAAACTATAGGTTCCAAAAGCTCTAATTTCTGTTAATCCAAAGCGCTCATCGCTTAAAATTACCGCATTTTTAGTCCCCCATTTTTCATCGGTAAACAAACGAGTGTTTACAAAATATACTTCTGCTTTAAACGGACTATTAAAACCATATTTCCAACCTTTTAAAGTTGCCAAAATAGGTAAGTTTTGGGTATTTAAAGTATAGGTTCCCGGTTTAAAAACATCTGCCAATTTGCCTTCATTAATAAATACGGCTACTTGCCCTTCGCGTACAATTAATTTAGCTTCGTTTTTAATTTCGTTCTGGTAGCGCTCAAAACGGTGTACTATAGTATCGTCTGAGTTATCTAACCACTCTACTATATCTATAAATTCGTGACTTAATTTCTTTTTTATTTCATCAAATAATCCCATGGCGGCTTGTGTTTTTAATTTTTATGAAGGTACTTATTTCTTTAAAATAGCGCAATAGCTATTTTATATCTTGATGTTTTCTTAATTATTATATCTAATTCATTTGCTTTATTTTATATGCTCAACTATAAATTCTTCTGTTGTTTTAGCATATTTATCTCTACCCACTACACGCATATCTAAATGTCCTGCCCCTTTTACTGGTATAAATTTTTTATCTGTTGAACTTAAATTTTCAAATAGTTGTTTGCCATAATCAAATTTTATATTCTTGTCTGCTTCTCCATGTGCTATTAATACTGGTTGTTGAATATTACGAACAGATGTTATAGGTGACACCTCATCTGGGGTAAATCCTGCGATTTTCCCTGCTTCATTTAATGCTATACTACAAAACGGTTTTAATCCAATATTATAGGTGTAGTTTTTTTGATAATCGTATACTATTTGGTTAAGATTTGTAAACGTACTTTCTATAACTCCAAATTCAATTCTCTGATCTAATTCGAGTGCTTGTATTGCTATTGCTCCTCCCATAGAATTTCCCCAAATACCAATAGATATAGAGTCATTTTTAGTTTTAATAAAATCTACAACTCTGGCGATATCATGCTTCTCTTTAAAACCGTAAGTACAATATTGTCCCCCACTTTCTCCATGGGCTCTACTATCCATTAAAACTGATTCTATCCCTAATGTTATTAATCTTTTTGCAAGATGTAAAAAGTGTTCTTTACAACCTCCAACACCATGTATTAATAACATTACTGCCTTAGGTTTTACTGAATCGTTTTTAATCCAATATCCTTTTAAATGAATAGAATCTTCAACTATAATATTAACATCTACACTTTTGATTCCTAAATCGGATGGCGTAATATTTTCAGAAAACTTGTATGGTTTAATTATTGAATAAGGTAAAACATATTTAGAAACGATAATTCCACCGAGAATAAATGCTATAATTAAAAAGACTAATGTGTATTTAATTTTTTTCATCATAATACAGACTAATTATTATAACGTACTTTTCGCAATACTCGCAATGCTTCTTTTAAAGATTTATATTGCGCTGTATATTTTTGTTTTAATAGTCCTTTTGCTTTTTCCATAGTTACTTTTGCCTCTTCAAATCCGTTTAAATAACAAATTAAATAGGTAGCTGGCAAATGCTCTAAATCTTCCTTTTCTGAAGGAGTTAACACTGCTTTTTTTTCTATTTTCCTTAATAGTGCATTATTTGCATTGTATATATGATGCAATATTTTTTTATCATATTTAGGAGGTTCAAAAATTAAATCACTTTCTATAGTATACTTTCCATTGTCTGAAAATGTAATGACAACTTTTTCTAAAGGATAATACTTTTGCTCAGTACCCAATCCTAATTGCACATACTCTATAGTGGTAAAAGAATCATCATCATAAGATATGATAACCTCATCTAAAGTAGAATAAAAAAGTTTTACCTGTTCGTTTATCAATTCTATATCTACTCTAGAATAATATGTTTCGTTTTTTACTTTTTTAATATTTCCTGCCCAGCAAACAATAAATTGCTCCTTAAACACCTTATAATTACTCTCTAAATTTTTATGCCTATTATTAATAAAATCTATAACTGCATCTAAAGTTAATTGTATGTTGTTACGAGCGTGTAATTCAATGGTGCTAACAGCTTCTGAATTAATGTCTTTTAATTCTATTCCGTATGATTTTGGCATACTAATACTACCTTCTCTAAAAAACACAGCTCCACCAAAATATTTCCAAATATTTTTTCTTAGAGCACATACTTTTCCATTAGATTTTATGGTTACTAAGCCTACCACCTTGCCTTCTGGCAAATGCGGAAATGGAATATTCTCATACGATATTAAGGGAGGATTATCTATATAGGCATTTACAAGATTCTGAATTTTACTATCATCAAAAAAATCTACACCTACTATTTTATTATCTTCATCTTCTACTCCAATTACAATAAAAGAATTATTAATTGGGTTGCTGTTTGCTAAAGCGCATACATGCTTTAAAAATTTTGCTTTACCTTCTTTCTGACCAATGTCTATAAATCGCTTTTTATCGTAAAAGCTATTTTCATCGTTATGGGCAAGCAGATTTTTTACTAGTAGGCGTTTATTAATCATAATTCTTTATTCAATACTGTAGCACTAGCTTGTGCTGTAGGAAAAACTAATAAGTCTGCTATGTTTACATGGTAAGGACGTGTTACTACAAAGTGGATTATATCTGCAATATCATGGGCTACTAAAGGTTTAAAACCCTTGTACACATTATCTGCTCTTTCATCATCTCCTTTGAAACGTACATTACTAAACTCGGTTTCTACCAATCCTGGGTTTATGGCTCCCACACGAATTCCGTAGGCATTTAAATCTATTCTCATACCTTGGTTTAAAGCATCTACGGCGTGCTTACTAGCACAATATACATTTCCGTTAGCATATACCTCTTTACCCGCTATTGAACCTATATTTATAATATGCCCAGCTTTTTTATCCTTCATGATAGGAATAATTGCTTTAGATACATATAGCAAGCCTTTTACATTAATATCTATCATGGCATCCCAATCGCTAATAGTACCATCTTCTATAGAACTTAATCCATGAGCATTGCCTGCATTATTAATTAAAATATCTATTTCGGCAAATTCTTTAGGCAATGTGTTTATTGCTTTAAAAACAGCATCTTTATTGGCTACATCAAAACACAATATATTCACTCGTACTTGTTTTCCTAAAACTTCTTTTAACTCTAGCAATCTGTCTTTTCTTCTACCACAAATAATTAAATCAATACCATTTTTAGCAAATAACTCTGCCGTTGCTTTTCCAATACCACTTGTAGCACCAGTTATAAAAGCCACCTTCTGTTTTATATTCATAGTAAACTTTAAGTTGTTTTAGTTTTTCCTTAAAAATAAGCGATTTTATCTTTTACATATTCATAAGAAGTATTAATTTGCGTTCGTTTGAGAAATTTTAAACTAAAAACACTTAAATACTTCATAAAAGTAGATATAACGTTAATTTTTTAACCAATCATTAACAGCGATTAAATAAATAAATATTCAATTTGCAATCTATTTCGATTTAACCAAAAATAAATTATAGTTACATGGAAGAAAATACTACTGTTGATATTAGTGCTGTGAACGAGAAAATTGCCAAGGAAAGTGCTTTTATAGATTTGCTTGTATTAGAAATGAATAAAGTAATTGTGGGTCAAAAACACATGATAGAACGGTTACTTATAGGTTTATTAGGGCAAGGTCATATATTATTAGAAGGTGTTCCTGGTTTAGCAAAAACCTTAGCTATTAACACCCTTTCTAAAGCAGTAAAAGGAAGCTTTAGTAGAATACAATTTACACCAGATTTATTACCTGCTGATGTTGTAGGTACTATGATTTACAATATCAAAGAAAACGATTTCTCTATTAAGAAAGGCCCCATCTTTGCTAATTTTGTTTTAGCAGATGAGATTAACCGTGCTCCTGCCAAAGTACAATCTGCCTTATTAGAGGCAATGCAAGAAAAGCAGGTTACTATTGGTGATGAAACTTTTATTTTAGACAAGCCTTTCTTAGTAATGGCAACGCAAAACCCAGTAGAGCAAGAAGGAACATATCCTTTACCTGAAGCACAGGTTGACCGTTTTATGCTAAAAACAGTTATAGATTATCCTAAATTAAACGAGGAACAATTAGTAATGCGCCAAAACCTTAGTGGTGCTTACGAAAAAGTAAACCCTGTTGTATCCTTAGAACAAATCTTAAGTGCGCAAGAAGCAATTAAAGATGTGTATATGGATGAGAAAATAGAAAAATACATTTTAGATATTATTTTTGCTACACGTTATCCAGAAAAATACAACTTAGAAAATTTAAAACCTCTTATAAGCTTTGGAGCATCGCCTCGTGGAAGTATTAACCTAGCAAAAGCTGCCAAATGTTATGCTTTTATAAAAAGAAGAGGTTATGTTGTACCAGAAGATGTTAGGGCTGTTATCCACGATGTTTTAAGACACAGAATTGGAATTACATATGAGGCTGAAGCAGAAAATATTACTTCGGAACAAATTATAAATAAGATTGTAAACGAGATAGAAGTACCTTAATCCCATCCTAAATCCTTCCCTAAGGGAAGGACTTTTAAAGGGAATACTAGACTAGAAATTAAAGTTTTTAAAAGCCCTTTCTCCTGTGGAGAGAGGGTTGGGAGAGAGGAAAATGGATACCAAAGAATTACTTAAGAAAGTTCGAAAAATTGAGATAAAGACGCGTCGTCTTTCCGACCATATTTTTGGTGGTGAATATCACTCTACCTTTAAAGGAAGAGGTATGACTTTTAGTGAAGTGCGTCAATACCAATTTGGAGACGATGTACGTGCCATAGATTGGAATGTTACCGCTCGTTATAACGAACCCTATATAAAAGTTTTCGAAGAAGAACGAGAGCTTACCATGATGCTAGTGGTAGATGTTAGTGGCTCTGGTCTTTTTGGAACTACGAATCAATTTAAAAAAGAAATCGTAACAGAAATATCGGCTA
>CALHVB010000046.1 GCA_938039345.1 uncultured Sediminicola sp. | reverse complement strand
TTATCAACAACAGGAGCAGCTGGTTATGTAGCAATTTCTGGAGGAAATAATGTAACAATAAATGTGAACGATGCAGATGCAATAATAGGTAATGAAGTTACAAATGCTACAGATGGGACTCTGACACGTTCAGGAGATGGTACTTCAGGAAACCCGTATACACTAGATGTTTCCGTAAATGGAATTACAAATGCAGAAATAATAGATAATGCCATTACAACAGGTAAGATACAAGCTGGGGCAGTAGGAACTTCAGACTTATCGGATAGTGCAGTAACAAATATAAAAATAGCAAATAATGCAGTTGATACAGATAATATTATTTCAGGTGGGAATGATAAAATTTTAACAACAGGAGTAACAGGAACAGTAGAATGGGCAGATAAGTCAAATTTCGGAGATCACGATTGGTATGAAGTAGGAGGAACGTCTGCACCAGATGCTATAACAGATAATATTTTTACGCAAGGAAATGTAGCTATAGGAAAAACTTCTGTTACAGCAGGAAGAGTCTTAGATGTTGAAGGAGATATAGAGCTAAATGATCGTTTATATATGAACGGTAAAGAAACTATATGGGCACAAGGAGATTGGTTAAGAATAAATAATTCTAGTGATTTTGCAAATGGAGTTCTTATTTCTTCTCTTTTTAGAGTAGATAACCATGTAGTTTTTAATGAACAAGGAGTTAATTATGATTTTAGAGTAGAAGGAGATGCTGAAAATAATTTATTATTTGTAGATGCATCTACAGATAACGTAGGTATAGGTACACCTGCCCCTGCAGCACGTTTAGATGTAGTTGGAGGAACAGTAAAATTCTCTAATTATGGTGGAGGAGCTGTAACTGGTACATTAGATAATTTATTAGGAGTTGATGCAGATGGTGATGTTATAGAAGTAGACGCTTCATCAATAGGAACAGATAGTCAAGCATTATCAACAACAGGAGCAGCTGGTTATGTAGCAATTTCTGGAGGTAATAATGTTACAATTAATGTAAACGATGCCGATGCTAGTTTAAGTAATGAAACTATTACAGCTTTTGGAATTAATAGTACAAACTTACGTATTACTGAAGCTGGGGTTAATCACGATGTACCATTATCAAGTTTAGGTACAGATAATCAAAACGCTTCTGAAGTAAATTTAGCAACCCCAATAGATATCGATGGAGATAATACCGCTGATTACACAACAGTTGAAGAGGTAATACAAGATGTAGCGGAAGTTATACCAGCTATTAAAGCGGCAAAAGTATTTTATCCGCCATCAATATCAATAGACGTATCAGCCTATAGTGGTACAACAATAGTAGGAGAGACTAAAAATTTACATGCAGAGTATATTGCACAATATGCAACTCCTATGGTAAGGAGTGATGTAGGGGGTACTAATGAGGCTCCTGCTGCAATACCTAATTATACATCTGGTGAGCTTTACTATTATGTAACATTTTTTGATACTTCTGTTTTTGCAAATGTAGAAATTGATGAAGATGGTGTAATGACGTATGATATAATAGGAGCTCCTGTAGATTACAACTCATTAATCAATGTAGTATTTGTAGTAAAATAAGAAGTTAATAAACAACCAATTTCGAAGATTTGAAGATTATACCTATATATAGAATTCTGTTTCTTAGCTTAGTGCTAACACTACTTAGTAGTAATTGGGCAAGTGCGCAGTTTTTGTTACAAGCGCCTAATGCAGGCGATGAAACAAATTACAGATGGTACGAAGCTCAAGATACAAGCTCCGTATTGGGAACAGATTTTTTTTACGAAGTTAATACGCCAGGGGTATATTTTGCAACCTACGATGGTACTGCATGTGGTAAAAATGCAACAAGCTATTTTATTGTAACCAATTGCAATTCGCCTCATAATGAAGTTACATTAAATATAAGTGATAATGTGCCAAGTGGAGCAACAATAAATTGGTCGCCAGCAGTAAGTGGAGATGAATTACAGCCTACTGTAACAGCAACACAAAGTGTAACAAAATACACAGCAACCATAACAAAAGTAGGTAATGCCATTAGTTTGCCAAGTTTTACAGTGGTATGTATAAACGAAGCAGCAATATTAGAAGATGATATTGTTTCTACAGATGAAGATGAGTCTGTTATTGTAGATGTATTTACAAATGATTCGGATTTACCAGCAACAGGGACATTAACAACAACTAGCCCTGCAAATGGAACAGTAACAATAGATGATAACGGAACACCTAATAATCCAATAGATGATATAGTAACTTATACACCCAATACAGATTATAACGGACCAGATATGTTCGATTATACTATTTGTAATACATTGGGAGATTGTAGTACGGCTACAGTAACTATAGATGTATTACCAATTGTAGATGCCTTGGACGATACTATAGCAACAAATGAAGATACACCAATTGATATATTGGTTTTAGATAACGATAATGATATTCCTGCAAACGGAACAATTACAGCTACAAATCCAGCAAACGGAACAATATTTATAAATGATGGTGGTACAGCTTTAGATATCTCAGATGATATCATTACATATACGCCAGCATTAGGTTTTGATGGTACAGATACATTTACCTATACAATATGCGATACAACTACCAACTGTAGTACAGCAACGGTAACAGTATTAGTAAATCCAGTAGATGTGGTAGACTTAGATAGCGATAACGATGGTATTCTAGATAGCTTTGAAGATTTAAATGCAGATAATGATAATGACCCGTCTACTAATATTACAGATTCGGACGGAGATGGTTTTGCAGATTATTTAGATATAGATAGTGATAATGATGGTATTCCAGACAACATAGAAGCACAAACAACAGCAGATTATATTGCTCCAAGCGGAGATGATGCAAATGCTAATGGTGTAGATGATGCATATGAACAAAATGGAAACTTAGGAATTATACCAGAAGATACAGATGGAGATTTACTACCAGATTATGTAGATGAAGATAGTGATAATGATAATGTACCAGATAATATAGAAGCACACGATTTAGACAAAGACGGTGTTCCAGATGTAGTATTTATAGGGTCTGATAAAGATGATGATGGTTTAGATGATGGGTACGAAGGAAACTCAACCTTAGATACCGATGTAAATGATGAAATAAATAACCCAAGCGATGATTTACCAAATACAGACGGAGATAATGAAGTAGATTATAGAGATACCGATGATGATGATGATGGTATTTTAACTGTGGATGAAGATGTAAATGGCAATGGAGATTATTCAGATGATGATGAAGATGCAAATGGAGTTCCTAGTTATTTAGATCCAGACAGAATAACTACAGGAGAAGAAATAGAGGTATTTAATGTAATAACACCGAATGGAGATGGTATACATGATGAGTTACGTATTGGAGGCTTAGAAAATTTCCCTAATAATACCGTTAAGATTTATAATAGGTGGGGTGTATTAGTTTACACTACAAAAGCATACAATACAGCAGGTAATGTGTTCGATGGTACATCAACAGGAAGAGTAACTGTTAACAAGGATAATAAATTACCAGTAGGAACCTATTTCTATATTATAGATTATGAGGATACTACAAATACAATGAAATCAATTTCAGGATATATTTATATAAACAGATAAAAAAGATGCCCAATCTTAGCCTACATAAAAAATTAGAAAAAGCAATTACCTACTTGGTTTTTCTGTTCCTATTATTTTTCTGTGTAAAAATAGAAGCCCAGCAAGATGCTCAATATACACAGTATATGTATAATACGGTTAGTGTTAACCCTGCTTATGCAGGATCTAGGGGGCATGCAAGTGTTGGGTTGTTGCATAGGTCACAATGGTTAGGATTAGATGGTGCGCCAACCACAAGAACTTTTAATGTGCATTCTCCTATAGGCTATAGAGGAGTAGGATTAGGGTTTTCTATTGTACAAGATGAAATAGGGCCAACATCTGAGACTAATTTTGATATCGATTTTTCATACACCATATATACTTCAAAAGAAGCAAGGTTAAGTTTTGGATTAAAAGCCAGTGCTAATTTATTAGATATTAAGTTTTCAGAATTAAATCAATACGTAGCAGGTGGCGATGATTCAACGTTACAGCAAAATATAGACAATCGTTTTTCGCCAAATATAGGAGCAGGTATTTATTATCATACTCAAGAATTCTATATTGGATTATCAGTACCAAGATTTTTACAAACCTCACATTTTGATGAATCTTCTTTGTCAACAGCAAAAGAGCAAATGAATTTTTATTTTATTACAGGGTATGTATTTGAGATGAATCACTTCTGGAAATTTAAGCCTACTTTGTTAGTAAAAGCAGTTCAAGGAGCACCTTTACAAGCAGATTTTTCTGCTAATTTTAGGTATAATGACAAACTTATTTTAGGAGCGGCCTATCGTTGGGATGCTGCTTTAAGTGGTTTGGTAGGCTTTAATGTAACAGATCAGCTAATGATTGGTTTAGCCTATGATAGAGAAGTAACAGATTTAGGTAATGCAGCCTTTAATAATGGTTCTTTTGAAGTATTATTTAGATACGACTTTATAAAGAAAAACAAGAAGAATTTAAGGTCTCCTAGATTCTTTTAAAAAAACAAACGTTTTCGATATCAATAATCTCTTTTTTTTAGGAAAATCACTTTTTTATGATACTCTTAGTATATAAATTAGGTAAAGGTGTTATTTTTACTGCATGCAAGAAGAAAATGTAATTTTGGTAAACGAGCTTAATGAGCAAGTAGGTTTAATGCCAAAAATGGAAGCTCATGAAAAAGCAGTACTACATAGAGCTTTTTCAGTATTTATAATGAATGATAATGGGGAAACAATGTTGCAACAACGAGCAGCACACAAATACCATTCACCTTTATTATGGACAAATACATGTTGTAGTCATCAACGAGATGGTGAAACCAATATAGAAGCAGGTAAAAGAAGATTGCAAGAAGAAATGGGTTTTGTAACAGACTTAAAAGAACTTTTTTCTTTTATCTATAAAGCGCCTTTTGATAATGGACTTACAGAACACGAATTAGATCATGTAATGTTAGGCTACTATTCAGAATCACCAGAAATTAATACAGAAGAAGTTGCCGATTGGAAATGGATGAAACCAGAAGCCATTAAAGAAGATATAGCAGCAAATCCTGAAAACTATACGGTTTGGTTTAAAATTATTTTTGAAAAATTTTACGATTATTTTATTCAACTAAACGAATAGCGATGAAGGTTAAAGTAAGTAGGAAAGCACATTTCAATGCAGCCCATAGATTGTATAGACCCGATTGGAGTTTTGAGAAAAATGATGCCGTTTTTGGAAAATGTAATAATCCAAATTATCATGGCCACAACTATGAGTTAATAGCAAGTGTAACTGGCAAAATTGACCCAGAGACAGGTTTTGTTATTGATGTTAAGATTTTAAAAGATTTAATAGAAAAAGAAATAGAAGCTGCTTTTGATCATAAAAATTTAAATGTAGATGTGCCAGAGTTTAAAAACCTTAATCCTACAGCAGAAAATATAGCCGTAGTTATTTGGAATAAATTAAGACCATATATACCTAAAGATAAAGATTTAGAAATAGTTCTTTATGAAACACCACGTAATTTTGTAACCTATTGTGGTTAAAAACTAAAAAAATAAAACATGTATCCATTAAAGTTTAACCCTATTTTAAAAGAACGCCTTTGGGGGGGCACAAAATTAAAAGATGTATTAGGAAAGCCTATAGAGAATGATATAACAGGAGAAAGTTGGGAATTATCTACTGTTAAGGGAGATGTTTCTGTGGTTTCTAATGGAGATTTAGCGGGTAAATCATTACAAGAATTAATAGATACTAATACTATAGATTTATTAGGGAAAAGTGTAGCAGAACGTTTTGGTACTGATTTTCCTATATTAATTAAGTTTATAGATGCAAAAAAGGATTTATCTATTCAATTGCATCCTAATGATGAGTTAGCAAAAAAACGACACAATTCTTTTGGTAAAACAGAGATGTGGTATGTTATGAATGCTGATAAAGACGCAAATCTTATTGTAGGTTTTAATAAAGACGTAACTAAAGAAGAATACGCAAAGAGTATTGAGAACGATACACTGGTAGATTTAATGAACTATGAGTCTGTAAAAGAGGGAGACACGTTTTTTATTAATACTGGGAAAATACATGCTATAGGAGCAGGAGTATTATTGGCAGAAATTCAGCAAACATCTGATGTTACCTATAGGGTTTTCGATTTTAATAGAAAAGATAAAAACGGAAACTTAAGAGAGTTGCATACAGAAATGGCTTTAGATGCTATAGATTATGAAAAAAAAGACGACTTTAAAGTAGCTTATGATTCAAAATCTGATGCAGTAAATACAATGGTAGATTGCCCGTATTTTAAAACTAATTATATAAACCTATCTTCAGATATGAAGCAAGAGGTAGCACAGAGAGATTCTTTTACGATTTACATGTGCGTATCTGGTAGTGTTACCATAGCAAATGAATTTGGAGAAGCACACATACAAAAGGGAGAAACTATATTAGTGCCTGCAATCTCTAAAGAAATAGTATTAAAAACAAATGAGGCTAAGTTGTTAGAAGTAACGATTTAATTTTAAAGTATAAACAAATAAAAGTACTTTTCTTTAAAAAGAGTATTTTTGCAAAAAAAATAATATAATGGCAAGTATAAAGAATTTAAAGAAAGATATTAATTTTGTTTTAGGAGATATCATTGAAGGGGTTTATCTAGTAGATAGTGGGGTTAACGAAATTTCTAAAGAAGGAAATGTAATTATAGATAGTGCCATTGAAACTTTTGATGACTTAATTTCAAAAATTAATAAAAAAGATGTGGAGAACAAAAAAGCACATCTTAAAAGTGTAAAAGCTGAATTAGAAGAAAAAGCAAAAGGTTTAGTAGAAAAATTGAATAAATTAGTATAATAAAATATTCAATACTATTATAAACAAAAAACATCCGCTATATGCGGATGTTTTTTGTTTATAAACTTTCTTTTATTATTTAGCTTTTATAGCTTCTATATGAGCTTTTAATTTTTTTCCATACATAGAATTAGCAACTTTAGGAACAAGAGATTTATGTATAGAGTCTAAATATTTTACATTTACATCTGCTGCTTCTGTTAATGCTATATAGGGAGTAACATAAGAATCTTTGTTATTTAACGCAAAATTAAGTGTGTATAAATAACCTTTTAAGTTATTCTTATTATTTAATGCTATAATAGAATCTTTAGCAGCTTCATTATTTATAATATCAGGACTATTAATAGCTCCTATATATTCAAAGCTCTTTGTATTAAATTTAGACATAATACTTTTATACTCTTCTAGTTTTTTTGTGCTAGCAGAGCCTTCAATTTTAGCATTAGCATCAAAAGTATTCCAAGAAGTGTTAATGGTTATATTTCCAGGTTCACCAAAAAAAGTAATTCTATCATTTATTGTATTATTATCCTCTTTTTTTAAATAAAGGTAATATATATCAGGGCTTTCAATTTCAGTTTTAAAAGTAAAGTCACCATTCCCTTCTATTTGTATAGAATCTATAGTTACTAAAGCGGTGTCTATAGCTTTTTGTAGATATAAGGTTCCCTTTTTTAATCCTTTTACAGTACCAGATACATTCATGGTATTTTCAGAATCACCACAAGAACTTATAGCTATGCTAAGAAGAACAATAAAAATTATTTTTTTCATATTATATATTTTGCTGGGCAAATATCATTAAAAATATTGAAATTTTTATGTATGATAATCGATTAAACATTAGAAGCTATTTCCATGAGTAATGCGCATAAATAAGCTCCTACAGTACCTACTACATAACCAAAAACAGCCAGTAATATACCAACAGAAGTTAAAGAAGGATGAAACTCAGCGGCTACAACAGGTGCCGAGGCTGCACCACCAACGTTTGCTTGGCTCCCTACTGCCAGAAAAAAGTATGGTGCTTTTATAATTTTAGCAACTAAAATTAATAGTAATGCATGAATAGTGATCCATATAACACCTACGAGTATTAAGCCCGGGTTTTCAAAAATTTTAGCTAAATCCATTTTCATTCCTATGGTAGCTACTAAAATATAAATAAACATACTACCTATTTTACTAGCTCCTGCACCTTCATAATTTTTAGCTTTTGTAAAAGATAAACCAATACCTACAGCAGTTGCAATAACAACCATCCAAAGAAAAGTAGAACTTAATGAAGAAAGTATTTTTTCTTTATTTCTAATAACTTCAAAAGTGTTTTCTAAAAAAGATGCAAAGTGAGTACCCAGAAGATGCGCTAAACCAACACCAGTAAAAGCTAAGCTTAAGAATATCATATAATCTTTTAAGGTAGCTACTCTAGTTATTTTTGCTGTGTGTTCAGAAACCTTGGTCTTTAATATTTCAATAGAAGAAGTGTCTGCTTTTAACCAAGTATCAATTTGTTTAGATTTTCCAACACCAAGAAGAATTATAGCCATCCATAAATTAGCGATAACAATATCAATTAACACCATTCCGCCATAATTATCTTGGTTGTATTTAAAAACTTCTAACATGGCAGCTTGGTTTGCCCCGCCACCAATCCAACTCCCAGCAATGGTAGAGAGCCCTCTCCATACCGCATCAAAGCCAACACCACCAACGGTTTCAGGAGAAAAAATAGAAACTATTAATATTGCTATAGGTCCGCCAATGATAATACCAACCGTACCAGTTAAAAACATAATTAAAGCTTTGGAACCTAAATTGGCTATTGCTTTTAAATCTATACTAAGCGTCATTAATATTAGAGCAGCAGGTAGCAGGTATCTGCTGGCAATATAATATAGTTTAGAACTTTTTTCATCTATAACTCCCGTACTAGCTAAAATAGAAGGAAGCAAGTAGCACATGAGTACGCCTGGTATAAATTTGTAGAATTTTTTCCAAAACCCTGTTTTTATAGAGGAAGTATAAAAAACAAAACCTAAACATAAAGCTAAAAGTCCAAATATTACGGTGTCTTCTGTTATAGGGAATTGTTTCATGTGTATAATTTAAATGCTTATAAACATAAGCTTTTTTTTAATATTATAAATGTTCTTTTATAAATGCAGCAACGCCATGTTCTGTATTATTTAATGTAATTTTATTGGCAATAGCTTTTACTTCTTCTCTAGCATTACCTACAGCAACACCACAGCCTACATGTTGCAACATTTCTATGTCATTATAATTATCGCCAAAAGCAATAACATCTTGGATATTTTTTTTTTGTAACAATAGTTGTATAGCAGAAAGCTTAGAAACTGTTTTAGGAGCAACTTCAATTAAGGTATCATTAGAACGGTACAAATGAATATTATAACCTAATTTTTCTTTTAGTATAGGAAAAATAGTATCTGCAGATTGTTTTGTACACATCATCATAATTTTATGTGCTCCTATATTTCTGTTTTGCCAATCTTCTAAAGTAGTTTTAGTATTTCTAAATACTGGTGTAGTATGTGTATATTTTATTTCTTTCTCTACACGCTCAGAAGTTTCTTCTACATACCATTCATCATTATAATAAAGCCCTAATTTAATATGGTGTTGCTCTGCCAATTCATAAATATCTAATAATATACTTGTAGGGATATGGGTAGAACTAATTTGTTTGGCGCCATTTAATACTAAAGCACCATTATAGCATATAATTGGTTGGTTTTCTATTCCTAATCTTTTTTGCAAATAGGTCATAGATTTAGGCATTCTTGCAGAAACTAAAATAACATCAATTTTATCTTTTATTCTAGAAATTTCAGAAATTGTAAAATCAGAAACATCATTTTTAGTAGATAATAAAGTTCCGTCTAAATCGGAACACAGAGTTTTATAATTCATTTTTAACATTAAAAGTTAAGCGTAACAAAACTAAGTGTTTGTAGTAGTTTAAAAAAACATCCTTTTGTGATACCTATTATTTAAGCTTAAATCTTAACAGTGACTTAATTTACAAACCTTTATTTTTGATTAAAATTTATGAAATGAAAAAAATAGCAATACTAATTTTACTGGTAAGTAATATATGTTTTGGAAATGATATGTTTTGGTCTAAAACAGGACATAGAGTCATTGGTGAAGTTGCACAAGAATATTTAACAAGAAAAGCAGAAAAGGCTATTCTAAAATTATTAGATGGGGAAGGTTTGGCTTTGGTATCTAATTTTGCAGACGAAATTAAGGCAGACAGAAGTTTTTCTAAATTTAATGCTTGGCA
>CALHVB010000045.1 GCA_938039345.1 uncultured Sediminicola sp. | reverse complement strand
GATACTGTATTAAATAAAATACAAAAATATTTAGAAGATAATGTACCCCCTCAGGGGGCTAGGGGGATTGAAGTATTTACAACCAGACCGGATACTATTTTTGGAGTAAGTTTTATGACTTTAGCTCCAGAACACGAGTTGGTAGCAAGCATAACAACACCAGAGCAAAAAGCAGCTGTAGAGGCTTATATAGAAGCTACGGCAAAACGTAGTGAGCGCGATCGTATGGCAGATGTAAAAACAATATCTGGCGTATTTACAGGAGCGTATGCAGAACACCCATTTACCAAAGCGCCAATTCCTATTTGGATAGGAGATTACGTATTAGCAGGTTATGGAACAGGGGCTGTAATGGCAGTACCATGTGGTGATCAGCGAGATTATGATTTTGCAAAGCATTTTAATATTCCTATCCCTAATATTTTTGAAGGTGTAGATATTACAGAAGAAGCCTTTGCAGATAAAGATAAAACGGTAATTGCAAATTCTGATTTTTTAAACGGATTACCCTATAAGAAAGCGGTAAAAAGAGCCATTTTTGAGTTAGAACAATTAAACCAAGGAAAAGGAAAAATTAATTATAGGCTGCGTGATGCTGTTTTTAGCAGACAACGTTTTTGGGGAGAGCCATTTCCTGTGTATTATGTAGACGGAATGCCGCAAATGATAGCTGCAGAGCATTTACCTATTGCATTGCCAGAGGTAGAAAAATATTTGCCAACCGAAACGGGCGAACCACCATTAGGAAATGCAGAGGTTTGGGCTTGGAATACCCTTACCAACACAGTAGTGCCTAATAGCGAAATAGATCATAAAACAATTTGGCCCTTAGAGTTAAATACCATGCCAGGATGGGCGGGGAGTAGCTTCTACTTTAACCGTTATATGGACCCAACCAACGAAAATGAGATATTTTCCACAGAAGCTATGAACTACTGGCAAGATGTAGATTTATACATTGGTGGTAGTGAGCATGCCACAGGGCACTTATTATATGCGCGTTTTTGGCAAAAGTTTTTGTTTGATAAAGGAGTGGTGCCTAAAAATGAGTTTGCTAAAAAACTCATTAACCAAGGAATGATTACGGGGACGAGTGCTTTTGCATATAGACTACTTTTTGGATTTTCGGGAGGAAAAGATTTTGGTAAAGATGAAGTTGGAGGAAATCTAGATAGCGTATATGTGTCTTCAACAATTATTTCTGAGATTCAGAAGGTTTATTTAGAAAATAATTTAGATAAAGATTTTCAAATTCCAATGAGAAGAGATGGATTTCTAAATGATACTGTTGAGTTGAAAATTGAAAATAAAAATTTAAATTTATTCAGAGAGTCTTTATTTGAGAAGACAAGTTTAAATACTGAAGAAATTACATTTGGATTGAAATCAATCTTACCAATTCATGCGGATGTTTCTTTTGTAAATGCTTCTGATGAGTTAGATGTAGAAGCTTTTAAAAACTGGAGAACAGAATATAAAGATGCTATTTTTATTGGTGAAAATGGTGAAGTTATAGATGGTGATAATGATAAATACATTGTAGGGCGAGAAGTAGAAAAAATGTCCAAATCCAAATACAATGTGGTAAGTCCAGATAATATTTGTGTAGAGTATGGGGCAGATTCTTTACGTTTATACGAGATGTTTTTAGGGCCTTTGGAGCAATCTAAACCGTGGAATACAGCAGGTATTACTGGGGTGCATGGTTTTCTTAAAAAACTATGGCGTTTGTATCATTCTGGAGCAGAAGGAGCTTTTAATGTAATAGCAACTACACCAACAGCAGATAATTTAAAAACATTACACAAGACCATTAAAAAAGTAGAAGAAGATATAGAGAACTTTAGTTTTAATACATCGGTATCTACTTTTATGATTGCTGTAAACGAGCTATCATCTCAAAAATGTAAAAGCAAAGAGATTTTAGAGTCACTTATAATCTTAGTATCTCCTTATGCACCGCATATCGCAGAAGAATTATGGAGTAAATTAGGGAATACTACTTCCATTGCAACAGCAGTATTTCCAAAGTTCGATGGAAAGCATTTGGTAGAGAGCAGCAAGGAGTACCCAATATCTTTTAATGGTAAAATGCGTTTTAAATTAGTATTGCCATTAGATATGTCTAAAGAAGATATAGAAGCAACCGTAATGGCACACGAGAAAACGCAGCAGCAATTACAAGGGCGTACCCCTAAAAAGGTAATTGTAGTGCCAGGGAAAATTATAAATATAGTAGGTTAAATTAAAAAACCTCTCTTTACCTAAGAGAGGGTTTTTAATTATAAAAAAGCTAAAACCGTTTTTAAACTATGGAAAGCATAGAAATTTTAGGCTTAATAGCGGCTGTATTTACTACATCGTCATTTTTTCCGCAAGTGTATAAAGCTTGGAAAGAAAAATCTACCAAAGATATTTCATTAACCATGTACATTGCTTTTTTAATAGGGATTATACTTTGGTTAATATATGGTTATTATATTAATAGTATATCTATGATAGTTGCCAATATTGTTACGCTTATATTAGTGATAATCGTAATTGTATTAAAGTTAAAATACAAATAGTTCCCTTTTGTAAATTTCATAAAAAAAACGCTTAAAAAAGGCAGAGCCTTTATTTTTTAATACTCATTTTTTTAATACTGTATTTTTATTCTTTAATCATCTGATTTTAGGTGTCTTATTTCTTGTTTTAGTTTAATTTTTTAAACTTTAGGGAGTAAAAAATTAAACATCATGACAATAGGTATCCCTAAAGAAATAAAAAACAACGAAAATAGAGTGGGGGTTACTCCTGCTGGAGTTTTTGAATTGGTTAAGAATAAACACACTGTTTATGTACAATCTGGTGCAGGAGAAGGTAGTGGTTTTTCTAACGGAGATTACAAAGAAGCAGGTGCAATTATTTTAGATGAAATAGGTCAGGTATATGCCATGAGTCAAATGATTGTAAAGGTAAAAGAACCTATAGAGGAAGAGTACCCGCTAATTCAAAAAGACCAAATTTTATTTACTTATTTTCATTTTGCTTCTGATGAATTTCTTACCAAGTCTATGATGCAAAGAAAGGCTATATGTATAGCCTATGAAACTGTTGAAGATGAAGACGGTTCGTTACCTTTATTAACGCCAATGTCTGAAGTAGCAGGTAGAATGGCAATACAACAAGGAGCTAGGTATTTAGAAAAGCCCGTAAAAGGTAGAGGTGTATTATTAGGAGGCGTGCCAGGTGTTGCACCAGGTAGAGTATTAGTTCTAGGTGCTGGTGTTGTGGGTATACAGGCCGCAAAAATGGCAGCAGGTTTGGGAGCACATGTTACTATGTTAGATGTTAATATGAAAAGGTTAAGACATGTAAACGATATTATGCCTAGCCATGTAATTACCGAGTTTTCTAGTGAGTTTAATATTCGTAAATTAATACAAACACACGATTTAATTATAGGAGCCGTACTTTTAAAAGGAGCAAAAGCCCCTAATTTAATTACAAGAGACATGCTAAAATACATGCGACCAGGAACTGTAATTGTAGATGTGGCTGTTGATCAAGGAGGTTGTATAGAAACTACGAGACCAACAACGCACGAGAACCCTGTTTTTATCGTAGAAGATGTAGTGCATTATTGCGTTGCAAATATGCCGGGAGCAGTACCTTATACCTCTACTGTAGCACTAACAAATGTAACATTGCCTTATGTGCTTAAACTAGCTAATTTAGGTTGGAAGAAAGCCTGTGATAAAGACGAGTCACTAAAAAAAGGATTAAACATTGTAAGAGGTAAAGTGGTGTATAAAGAAATTATGGAGGCTTTTTAGGTTCATTTTGTCAGTATTTCCATGTTATTATTTCTGGTTTTAACAATAAATATAGTTTGGTTAAGTTTTTGCTTATGTATAATAAGATTTTTACAGATGAAAAAATCTTTATTATCTTTAAATAAAAAATAGAATAAAATTATGTTTGGATTCGATATAGGTTATATAGTAATAGGAGCTGTCTTTGGACTTTTTAGTATGGTTATTAGTAACCGTTTAAAAAGTAAGTTTAAAAAATACTCTAAAGTACATTTGCGCAATGGAATGAGTGGGGCTGAGATTGCAGAAAAAATGTTAGCAGACCATGGTATACGAGATGTAAAAGTTATTTCTACACCAGGAATGTTAACAGATCATTATAACCCTGCTAATAAAACGGTTAATCTAAGTGAAGGAGTTTATGCGCAGCGTAATGCTTCGGCAGCAGCCGTTGCAGCACATGAAGTTGGGCACGCAGTACAACATGCTACAGCATATAGTTGGTTACAGATGCGTTCTAAATTAGTGCCAATTTTAAATATTACATCTCGTTTTTCTATGTGGGTGATTTTTGGAGGTATGGCATTAATGAGTACTACGGCAATTGGTGGTACTATTGCATGGGTTGGTGTGGCGCTTTATGGTATAGGTACCTTATTTAGCTTTATAACTCTACCTGTAGAGTATGATGCTAGTAATAGAGCACTAGCATGGTTAAAAAATAAAAACATGGTAAGCCAAGAAGAATATGCAGGAGCAGAAGACGCTTTAAAATGGGCAGCCAGAACTTATTTAGTGGCAGCAATTGGTGCTTTAGCAACATTGCTTTACTTCGCAATGCGAGTTGCAAGTAGAGATTAAGAAATTAATTAATATATAATAAAAAAGAGCTGTTATGAAGATAATAGCTCTTTTTTTATGTTGTAATTCTAAATTAAAACTTATTCTGTTTTAATTCTTTCATCTATAAGTTTAAGAGCAATACCATCTCTACCCATTAATTCAAATAAGTCAAGAATATCTCTTAAAGTTTTTTCTTCTTCTAATTGCTCAACAACAAACCACTGTAAAAAGTTTTCTCCGTTATAATCGTTATTGCTTTTGCATTCTTTTACAATATTGTGAATAGATTTAGTTACCATAATTTCTTGTTCTAAAGCACTTTCAAAAATATCTTCTAAAGAAGAGAATTCGTGGTTTATATTAGAAACCGATGGAGATATGGCATTTCCTCCACAGTCGTTAATAAACTGAAATATTTTCATCATATGCTCTCTTTCTTCTTCAGATTGCTTGTAGAAAAAACTAGCACTATTGGTAAAAGCATTTTGATCGCACCAAGATGCCATTGCTAAATACGATGCAGAAGCATGGGCTTCTAATGTTATTTGTTGATTAAGTAAATCCATTGTTTCAACAGAAATACTCATTTTTTGTCTTGCTATATCCTTCATGGTCTTTTTCTTTTTACCTAAAGATACTTAAATATAGCAAAGTTGTATAGTATAGACTTTAATTTATAAATAGTCTTAATACGTTTAAATATATAATACGAATTAAAGAAGAACAGTTTTTTTAGAGGCTGTAGATAAGCCTAAACTAATAAAACTATCTTTTATAAGGGCCTGTAAATCTAGTGTTTCAGTGGTGTTTAATACAAATAAATGTTCTTTATTACAAAGCGTAAGGATTTCTATGCCGTGCTTGTTTTCAGAAGAATAGAAATGATTTGTAATATTGATGGTATTCACTTTTTGACGTAAGGCAAGTAACTGGCAAAATGAAGCTTTTACAGTTTTATTGCCAAAATCTATGAAATAACATCTTTCTTCATCTGATTGGTATAAACTGTAATATTTTGACTTCGATAATAAAACCATGAGGCAAAAATAAATCTTATTTAGATTTAATCCAAATATTAAATAGTTATTTGGCGATCAATTTGCTGTACTAAAGAAATAAAAGTTTCTGTTCTAGAAACACCTTCAATCTGTTGTATATTTTTATTTAGTACGTGCATTAAATGCTCGTTGTCTTTACACAATACTTTTATTAAGATAGACCAGTTTCCTGTAGTATAATGAGACTCTAATACTTCAGGAATTTTTTCTAATTCTTTTACCGCTTTAGGGTTACTCATAGCTTTATCTAAATAAACACCAACATAAGCCATAGTGGTATATCCTAATACCTTAGGGTTTATAATAAATTTAGAGCCAGAAATTAAGCCAGAGCTTTCTAGTTTGCGAAGCCTTTGGTGTATAGCCGCTCCGGATATTCCTATGCTTCGGGCAATTTCTAGAACTGGTTTTCTGGCATCTTTCATTAGAAATCGTAGAATTTTTTTGTCTATCCCATCAATTTTAACCGTATCGTTATTTAATTTCATAATTTTGATTTCAATTTCAATCTAAATATATTTAATAAGTTTTAATTAATTACTTTTTGTAGCAATAGATTGAAGAATTAGTAACTTTAAAAGTTTAAATTTTGAACAAAACAATATTTTGTGTTGGCGTATTATTAGGGCTAGTAGCTGTAGTATTAGGAGCTTTTGGAGCACATGGTTTACAGCAACTTGTAGAATTAAAAGCGGTTGAATCTTTTAAAACAGGGGTTACTTATCAAATGTATCACGCATTTTTTTTAATGATTTTGGCAAGTACTAAACAACTGCCTGTAGCACGCAAGAAATTAATTTTTTATTTAATAACACTTGGTGTATTGCTTTTTTCGGTGTCAATATATTTATTGGCAACGAATAGTTTAACTCCTTTTAATTTTAAGAAAATAGCTTTAATTACACCATTAGGAGGAACGGTGCTTATTGCTGGGTGGTTAGTATTAGGAGTAACCGCTTTAAAGAGTTGGAAAGAGTAAAGTAAAAAAACCTCCATATAGGAGGCTTTTTTTATTTCTTATTAATTACATTAATATATTTTTGGAGCGCCATTGTCATGGAAGGATTTTCCGGTGTTGGTGCTTTAATATCTATTCGTAAACCAGCATTTGTAGCAGCTTTAACAGTAGAATTACCAAAAACAGCTATTCTAGTATCGTTTTGCTCAAAGTCTGGGAAATTTTGTAATAATGATTCTATACCTGAAGGGCTAAAGAATACTAAAACATCATAGTATACATCTCTTAGGTCAGATAAATCGCTAATTACAGTTTTGTAAAAGATGCCTCTTTTCCATTTTAATCCTAACTCATCCATTAATTCGGGTACACTTGCTTTTAGAGCATCCGATGCTGGTAACAAGAATTTTTCGTTCTTGTATTTTTTAAATAAAGGAGTTAAATCTGCAAAGTGCATTTTACCAACATAAATTTTACGTTTTCTATATACAACGTATTTTTGCAGGTAATAAGCAACAGCTTCAGACTGACAGAAATATTTAAGCGTATCGGGCACTTTGTATCTCATTTCCTGAGCAATTCTAAAGAAGTGGTCTACTGCGTTTCTACTGGTTAAAACAATAGCAGAATAGTCATTAATGTCTATTTTTTGTTGTCTAACATTCTTAGCATTAACGCCTTCAACATGTATAAAAGGTCTAAAATCTACTTTAACCTTTTCTTTTTCTATAAGTCGTGAATATGGGGAGTTCTCCATTTTCGGTTCTGGCTGAGAAACCAAAATCGTCTTTACTTTCATAAATATCAGTCTTTTAGGTAGCTTCCAATTATCACAAAAGGTGAAAATTCAAGGGTGCAAAGATATAAAATAAAATAGAAAAAATTGTTAGTTATGAACTTTTGATGGTTTTTTAGTATTGTAATCCACCCGATTGTATTAATTACTAAAATTAAGAATAGGCTTACATACACTACATATATTGAGTCTTTATAAGTGTAGGTTAATATCACATTAGATAAAAACATAAGCAAGCTACTATAATTAAGATAGGATATTTTTTTAAATAGTAATAAGGAAATAGTATCGTTGCTATTAAAAATAAGCCCGTTTCCTAATTGTAAGAGTGTTTTTATGAGCAGAAATAGTAATAGGCAACCAAGAATAACTAAGTATATAGTAGGGTTGTTATCGTAGTTTATTGATTTTGTAAAAATATTTTTGACAAGATATATATACAGCGAAAAATTTATAACTTGAAAAATGGTAAACAAAATATTAAACCAATTAAAAAGTTTATCCTTTTTACTATACATAAAAATGTATTTGTTGTTAAAAGGTAGTATAATAAAATTTAAAAATTTGTTATAAAAAAAGGACTTTGCTAATACTGCAAATAAAAGGCTAGAGAACAAAACAGTAGTTATCCAATCTATATTTGTTATTGTTCTAAGCGTGGTTTCCATTAGTGTAATTTAATTGTTTCGCTGTTTAAACCAAAATGTAGATCGTTTTCGGAAATACTAATTTTAAAATAGCCTACCTCGTCTATTTTTTTAGGAGTCACCAATTTAAATTTAAAATATGTAGTGTCTTTAGCTTTTAGAAATAGGGTTTTATTATTTTGTTTTTTAGTTTTTAAAGACTGAACTTCTTTAACTCTCTTATATGCATCGGTATAAGCAATTCCGAATTTTATTTTACTTAAATCTATAGATATATCATAAGGATTATAGACTTTTAAAATATGTTCTGTAGTGGTATCTTTGAGATAAAATTTTTTGTTTTCTACAATGCATCTTAAATTTCTAAAAGATTCAAAATTATTAATATACTTTCCCCAAAATTTACTTCCGTTTTTATTTTCAAAATAATAATCTCCTTTACCTAGGTAATTAGAAATATAGAGTATTTTTTTATGTTGTACTAAGTATTGCGAACTGTCTATGGTGTATTGGTTTTGCCTGTAATGAATATTATTTAGCGAATACGATGGTTTGCCAGAATAGAAAGAATACATAGGGCTTCTACGATAAGAGTTTTCAAATACAACAGGAGTATCGCCAGCTTTTAAATCTATATTATTTACCCATTCTTTATTATAATGCGTTTCATACATAAAAAAAGGAATGAGGGGTTGGTGTACTAAGGCTATTCTTAAAAATAATATGATGGCAATGTTTGTTATAGCTAATCTGTAGAGCCATTTTCTATAGATGTCTTTTTTAAACATATAATTAGCGACTAGAACAACCATTGGAATACATATAATAATTATCCATTGAGTTTGTACACGTTTATTAAAACTAGCAATAAAAAAGAATAATAGAACGCCGTATGTTAAATAAAGTAGTGCTTTGGTAAATTTATCGGTGTTTTTAGTTTTAAATAATGCATAATAAACTAACGGAAAAGTTAACCCAAAAATGGCAACTAAATTCACGATATAGCCTAGGGTAAATTTTTCAAATTTATAGGCTTGGTTTGGTCTTTCAGATATATGGTATTTTATAGACACAAAATCGTGCTCAAATAACCAAATGAAATGTGGAGTATAGCAGAATAAAGCAATTAGTACAGCTAGCCAAGCATACTTGTTAGTTACTAATTTTATATTAGATAATAATACAGATATAATAACTAATACGGCATGGTATTTACTGTACATTAATGCTGCCATGGTAAGACCGAGAGCAAAGGATAGGACTACAGAAGGAGACACTATAAATTTTTTGTAAACCCATAAAAATAAGGCTGTGAAAAATAATAATGGAGTGTCTGGTAATGTAAGAAAACCATAGGCATTGAGTAATGTCATAGAAAATACTAATGCAAAAAAATGTGGTACGTATTCTTTTTTCTTTTCATTATCAATTAAAAACCATAAAATAATGATTGTTGCAACAGAAAGAATACAACTCATAAAGCGCACTCCTAACTCACCACTAAAAAAGAAACTACTAATCTTTATGAGCAAAGCTACCATTGGGGGGTGGTCAAAATAACCCCAATCCATATTTTGGGAATAGTACCAATAATAAGCTTCGTCGTAAATAAGTTGAGTAAAATGACTTTGAAGCAGGTTTAAAATAAAAACAGCACTTAAAAAATAAAGAAAGTTTTTTGGTAGTTTTTGTATCATTCTATAAGTTGATTCGGGTCAAAATTACAAATTATTAATATATACAAAGGTTTTAAAAAAATCATAAAATTAGAAGATCATTTCTTTAGCGATTATAAAATAGTATTTTTGCCCAAATCATAGGAATTATATGCAAGATAGTTTAGTTATTATCCCAACGTTTAATGAGATTGAAAATATTGAAGACATTATTAATGCAGTCTTTAATTTAGAAAAGGAATTTCATGTTTTAATTGTAGATGATAATTCTCCTGATGGTACGGCAAATAAAGTAAGAGAGCTCCAAAGTACTTTTACAGGTAAATTACATTTAGAAGTAAGAGAAGGGAAAGCTGGTTTGGGAACCGCATATATTCACGGTTTTAAGTGGGCTTTATCTCATAAATATGAATATATTTTTGAAATGGATGCCGACTTTTCTCATAAACCTACTGATTTGCCTAGGCTTTATGAAGTTTGCGCTACGGGAGCAGATGTAGCTGTGGGTTCTCGTTATAAAAAGGGGGTAAATGTAGTGGATTGGCCTTTATACCGAGTTTTGTTGTCTTATGGAGCTTCTTTCTATGTTAAAATTATAACAGGAATGCGAGTGCATGATCCAACAGCTGGTTTTGTGTGTTACAAACGTAAAGTACTAGAAGAAATAAATTTAGATGCAGTTAAATTTGTAGGTTACGCTTTTCAGATAGAAATGAAATTTAGAGCGTATCTTAAAAAATTTAAAATAGAAGAAGTTTCTATTGTTTTTACAGATAGAATAAAAGGAAAATCAAAAATGAGTTCTTCAATTATTAGTGAAGCCATTTGGGGAGTTTTTAAAATGAAATTAAGTAGCATATTCCAAAAAAATAAATTTTAATATGAGTAAGATTCTCTTAAAGAACGCAAGAGTAGTAAATGAAAATACAATAGTTGAAACTGATATTTTACTACAAGATGATTTTATTCTTAAAATGGATAAAGATATAACAGATGAGAATGCTACGGTTATAGATGTAAATGGTAATTATGTGTTACCAGGAATTATAGATGATCAAGTGCATTTTAGAGAACCAGGACTTACACATAAAGGAGATATAGCTTCTGAAAGTAGAGCTGCTATTGCTGGTGGTATTACTACCTATATGGAGCAGCCTAATACAAATCCACAAACAACTACAATAGAAAAATTAGAAGAAAAGCATGCAATGGCCGCTGGTGTCTCTTATGCCAATTATTCGTTTTTATTTGGAGGAACAAATGATAATTTAGAAGAGCTTAAAAAATTAGATAAAAATGCCTGTTCTGGAGTAAAATTATTTTTGGGATCCTCTACAGGTAATATGTTGGTAGATAACGAGGAGGTTATAGAAAAGATTTTTAGAACTACCAATATGGTAATTTCTGCTCATTGCGAGGATGAAACTACTATAAAAAATAATTTAGCGGCTTATAAAGAGAAATACGGAGATGATATCCCAGTAGAGTGTCATGGCTTAATAAGAAGTGAAGATGCTTGTTACATATCTTCTTCTAAAGCTATTGCTTTGGCAGAAAAAACAGGAGCACGTTTTCATGTTTTTCATTTATCTACAGGAAAGGAAACATCACTTTTCAGGAATGATATTCCTTTAGCAGAAAAAAAGATTACAGCAGAGGTTTGTTTGCATCACCTTTGGTTTTCAGATGAAGATTACAAGACAAAAGGAACGCATATAAAATGGAACCCGGCAGTAAAAACAGCAGAAGATAGAACACAACTTTGGGAAGCTTTATTAGATGATCGTATAGATGTAATAGCAACAGATCATGCGCCACATACCTTAGAAGAAAAAAACAATGTGTATACAAGTGCACCCTCTGGCGGACCTTTAGTACAACATGCGTTACCAGGAATGTTGCAGGCTTACCATCAAGGAAAAATTTCTTTAGAAAGAATAGTAGAGAAAATGTGTCATAACCCTGCTATTTTATTTCAGATAGAAAAAAGAGGTTACGTAAGAGAAGGGTATTTTGCAGATTTAGTAGTAGTGAATATAAATAAGCCTTGGGAGGTAACTAAAAATAATATTATTTATAAGTGTGGATGGTCTCCGTTTGAGGGAGCCACGTTTAACTCTACAATAACACATACGTTTGTAAACGGACATTTGGCATATGAAAACGGAAAATTTTCAGATAAAAAGAATGCTAAAAGATTAACTTTTAACAGGTAGATAGCTCATGAAATATATATATAATTTTATTGTAATTAGTTTGCTGGTTTCTTGTGCTCAAAAGCTGATAGAAAAACCAGAGAATCTTATTGATGAAGGTAAAATGGAAAATATATTATATGATTTAGCTATTATGAATGCTGCTAAGAATACTAATATAGATGTTCTTAAGAGAAATAATATAAAGGTAATGGATTATCTTTATGTTAAATACGAAATAGATAGCTTACAGTTTGTAAAAAGCAATGAGTATTATGCTGCAATACCTATAAAGTATCAAGAAATGTATAAAAATGTAGAAGCTAGGCTAACTGCTATGAAAGAAAATTTTGCGTTAATTCAAAAGCAGAAAGATAGTCTTAAACGTGTAAAGGATACTAACAGTAGAAATAAAGCAAAGACTATAAAAAAAACAAAGTAATTTATTATAGGCTTTCCTTCTTATAAATAGTGCAGCAAAAATCTATAACCTTATCTATAGCTTCAAATTTAAAATCTATAGCTTTAGTAATTTTAGCGTTACTATAATCTTGCCTATTTTTTAAAGATATAATAGTGTTTTTTGTTAGTTTTCTATCCGTATTACTTAAAAAAGCTCTTAACCAATCTAAACGAGATAATATTTTTAACTGCCAAAATTTAAGTTCTTTTGTAGGTGTAGAAATACTTAACGGTTTTGTTATTTCAGCTAAAATAGCTTTGTAGGTCTTATTTTCTGCAACAGCAATATATCTTTCATTTGTAATATCAGATTCCATTAAGGAAATCATCATTTTTACCACATCATCTACAGTAATAAAACCTGTACCTCCTGGTGGGTAATATTTATTGCCTTTTGCCGCTGTTTTAAATAGCACACCGCTACCGGTATTCCAATAGCCAGGACCAATAATAACGCCAGGATTTACTATAACAGTAGAAAGATTTTCTTGTGTGCCTCTCCATACTTCCATTTCAGCATCATACTTAGTTAATGCATACACATTAGCATTGGCATCATTCCATTCTGTTTCTTCTGTTATTGTGGTGCTAGTTTTATTATCATCTATAGTGGCAATAGAACTTACGTAGCAAAGCTTATCAACTTTATTGGCAATACATAAATTTACAATGTTGGCAGTACCTTCTACATTAATTTTGTAGAGGGTTTTATATTTCTTAGGAGAAAAAGAGATTAAAGCTGCGCAATGGTATACTTTAGTTACTTGGTTAAAAGCTATTTCTAAAGCAGGGATATCATTAATATTAGCCTCTACCCATATAATTTTTTTAAAAAGAGTATTGTAATCATCGGAATAATAAGAAAATACTTTTTTTACTTTAGATAAATCACTATTTTTTCTATAAGTTGCTTTTACAGGAGTATCGCCATTAATTAATGAAAATAGGAGGTGAGAACCTACCATACCTGTGCCGCCTGTAACTAAAATCATGCTTCAAAGTTAAGGAATAGACTTGAATAATTTCCTTATAGTTTTATAGGTATTATATTTGCAGCAAATCTAAAATAGAATAGCAAAATGGCTTCAAATTTTGTAGCAGAATTAAAATGGCGAGGAATGTTGCACGATGCAATGCCAGGAACAGAAGAACATCTAATGAGTGAAATGCAATCTGCATATGTGGGTATAGATCCAACCGCAGATTCTTTGCATATAGGACACTTAGTAGGGGTAATGATGTTGCGTCATTTTCAATTAGCGGGTCATAAACCATATGCGTTAATTGGTGGGGCTACAGGTATGATTGGTGATCCTTCTGGAAAGTCTGCAGAGCGTAATTTGTTAGATGAAGCTACCTTAAGACATAATGAGGAAGCCTTAAAAGAGCAGTTATCTCGTTTTTTAGATTTTAAGAGTGATACGGCCAATGCGGCTGAATTAGTGAATAACTACGATTGGATGAAAGATTTTTCATTCCTAGAATTTATACGCGATGTGGGGAAACACATTACTGTAAATTACATGATGGCTAAAGATTCTGTGAAAAAAAGATTGTCTGCAGAAGCTAAAGAAGGAATGTCTTTTACAGAGTTTACATACCAGTTAGTGCAAGGTTACGATTTTTTACACTTGTATAAAGAGCATAATTGTACTTTGCAAATGGGAGGTAGTGATCAATGGGGAAATATTACTACTGGTACTGAGTTAATTCGTAGAATAGGTGGTGGTAAAGGTTATGCGCTTACATGTCCTTTAATTACCAAAGCAGATGGTACTAAATTTGGAAAAACAGAAGGGGGTAACGTATGGTTAGATGCCAATAGAACATCGCCTTATAAATTTTACCAATATTGGTTAAATACATCGGATACAGATGCGGAAAAGTATATAAAAATATTTACCTTTTTAAATAAAGAAACTATAGAGACATTAATTGCCGAGCACCAAGAAGCGCCGCATATGCGTATATTACAAAAGCGTTTGGCAGATGAAATTACTGTTTCGGTACACTCGCAAGAAGATTTAGATAATGCTAAAAAAGCCAGTAATATCTTGTTTGGTAAATCTACCTCAGAAGATTTAAAAACTTTAGATGAAAAAACCTTTTTAGATGTTTTCGAAGGTGTTCCACAAGCGGAGCTTGCTAAAGAAGATTTAGCTAATGGTTTAGATATGATAGCTGCATTAGCTGCCAAGACTCAGTTTTTAAAATCTAACGGAGAGGCAAGAAGAGAGCTAAAACAAAATTCTATATCCGTAAATAAAGAAAAAGTAAAAGAAGATTATTTAATTACTTCTACCGATTTAATTAATAACAAGTTTGTTTTGCTACAGCGAGGTAAGAAAAATTATTTTGTATTAGTGGTAAAATAGTAGAGCAACCTTTTCTTTGCTTTTGTATCTTAATAATTAATTAAAATATTTTAATGATGAAAAGGCTTTTATTGATTGTGATGCTAATACTATTTTCAATATCGTGTACCGATAATGATGATGAGATTATTCTCGATGCCGATTTGTTAGGGCAATGGTCTTTAAATGATGCTATTTGTTTTTGTGGTTTTGCTAATGATTTTGATTTTAGCGCTCATAAATTAAACTTTACGCCTAGAAAAAATATTGTAATTGTAGAAAATTCCAAGGATATATTCTTTGTAAAACAATCGGGAGAATATAGTTATGCAGTTCTAGGAGATAGGATAACAATAGATGGCGATAAGAAGTATGTTTATAAAATTAAGGGCAATACATTAACAATGACTTTTGTAGATAATCCACAAATTGCTGATGATGAATTAACTTTAGTGTATACTAAAAATTAAAGCACCATTAAATTACAGCCACGAATATCAGAATTATCAAAACGCCCTAAAACTTCAAATTGATTGTCTTCGTAAATTTTCCCTAAATCTTGCGTGGCAATAAAGGAGCATGAGTTTATATTGGCAAGGTCTATAATATTAATTCCACCTGTTTTTCCTGTGGTTTGGTATGTTAAAGGGTCTTCTGTATCTCTAATTAAAATTTTCATCCAAGGAGGGGTTTTAAAAAGACCATTTCCGTTAGAATAAGCTTGTGATAGTAATTCGGTCATTCCATACTCAGAATGTATATGTTGTACCCCAAAACCCTCTTTTAAAATAGCGTGTAATTCTTCGCGAATAAGTTCTTTCCGTTTGCCTTTCATGCCACCAGTTTCCATTATAATGGTATGCTTTAGTTGTAATGGAGTTTCCTCAATAAGATCTAGTAAAGCAAAAGAAACACCTAATAATAATATTTTTGTTTTTTTAGCCTCTAATGCTATTAGTTTTTCTCTTAAGGCATCTATTTGGTTTAAATAGAAACCACTTTCTGGGTGTTTACTTTTTTTAATAAGGTCGTTTGCCATGTAGATTAAAGAAGAACCCTCCCGTTCTAAATAAGAAGGCAACAAGGCTAGTACACAATAGTCCTTTATATCTCCGTAAAAATGTTTAAAAGCACTCGAGTAGCTCGTTTCATAAACACTAAGGTCTGTAACATAATGCTTGCTAGTTTGGTTTCCTGTAGTGCCACTACTCGTAAATACTGTTTTTGGGGTGTTGTTACCCGAAATTATTTTGTGAGATTTAAAAAACTGAATGGGTAAAAAGGGGATATCCTTTATTTGTGTTACGTTACTTTCTGTTTTTCCTAAGTAAGAACAAAATTTATGATATATTTTGTTGGTCTTATATTGGTGTTTGTAAACACTTAATGCCAATGCATTAAATTCAGTAGTATTTTTTAACGTAAAAATTTTGGTTGTCTCCATAGCAAGCTATGGCAAAAATAAGAAGATTATAAGGTAGGTAAACTATAAATAAGGGGAACTTTATAGTTTTGTGACTCTAAAAAAAGGAATTAAACAACTACTAATTTACGGGTCATTGTTTTTTTGTTTTCGGTTATTTGTAGCACATAAACACCAGGTTCTAATTGCGATATGTTTAAAGTGTTGTGTGTTATTCTATCTGCAAGTACTATTTTTCCAAAAACATTATAGATTATAATTTCTTTGTATAAATTATCTTTTGTAGAAATATAAACAGAATTGCCAGAAGCAGGGTTAGGGTATAATTTAAAGCCAGGAATATCGGTAGGCACACTTACATAGCTGTCTGTTGTATCTTGAGCCAATAGTGTGGTACTGCATAAAACCAGTAGAAATACTAGGTAGATTTTTTTCATAGGTAGCTCGATTTGGGATTAAGCGCACTATAAATGTACTTAAAGCAATAGTATTTATAATTGTAAATGTTGTGAAAGCTTATTTTTTGTAGGTGAATGCTGTTTTTTAAGTTTTGAGTGGTTTTATATTGTTGAAAATCAGATTTTTAATTTGCTTCGACAAACTCAGCAAGACACACTAATTATTAACCTGAGTTCGATTAATCTAAATAACTTGTTTTCGATACAAAATTCTTATTAGAATTTTACTCTAACTGACGTTATTAAGATTAAAAAGCGTCATTTCGAGTGCTTCTAAACTTCAGTTAATCTGAGTACAGGCTTCAGAGAAGTGTATCGAGAATAGTTTTTTAATCAACAAAATATGAATCGAATTCAGGTTATTAATAGGTCATATTAATTATTTTTTTGAAGGAAGAGAATGACAACTAGGAGTACTTAAGTCAGTCTGAACTTGTCGAAGACCCATACTCTGTATAGTTTTTAGAAAAAGCGATTAAATCTTTCCAATTTTCTTTAATCAATGCATCTTTTTTTCGATGGGACCAACCTTTTATTTGTTTTTCAATTTTTATAGCTTCAGTTGGGGAGGTACATTGTAAGCTCCATTTTAATTTTAAAGGTCTTCGAGAATAGGTATAGCTGCCTTTGCGTCCACTTTTATGCTGAATTAATCTTCGTTCTAAATCATTAGTCATTCCTGTATAAAAAGTTCCATCGAAACACAATAAAATATATACGTAATTAAATTTCATGCTTAAAACTAATGAATTATATTTTGATTATGCTTCGACAAGCTCAGCAAGACAGACTAACTATTAATAGCCTTTATTTAGTTATTTTTTAAAAAGAGTAAGAATGACAACTAGGAGTACTTAAGTCAGTCTGAGCTTGTCGAAGACCAACTTATTAAAAGAAATAGTACTATTATTAATGTTACTTAATAATAAGTTTTCTTGTTGCTACTTTATTGTTTTCAGTAACACGTAATACATATACACCAGCTTCTATATCAGATAAATTTAATTCTTTGCCTTTTATTTTAGTTTGCAACACTAAAGTGCCAAAAACATCAAAAATAGAAATGGTTTTAGGAAGATTACTATTTGTTTGTACAAATACTTTATTATTAGTTACGGGGTTAGGGTACAATTTAAAGCCCTCTATATCTTCATTAGAAGGTGCAACTTGCCCATAACTTAGAGAACAAAACAATAAAAGTAAAATAAAGTAAAATTTCTTCATATATACTTATATAACAAATAGTATACCGTAAATATAATAATTTTTGATCTAGAACGTTAGCTGCTGCTATAAAAAGTAATATAATTCTACTAAAAATGAAAAAACCTCGCTATTAGCGAGGTTTTAAATATATTTATAAGTAGTTGAATTACTTACTTAGTTACTACGAATGTTGGATTAGCCCAATCAAAAGCAGATAAATCAGCACCAACACCAGCTTTAGCTTCAATAGTATTATCTGAAGGAACTGTAATTCCATCTGTTACCTCTGCTACAGTTCCTGTGATAGCTCCACCAACTTTATCATCACCAACAGTTCCTTGAGCAACAGCATCAGTAATAGTTAAAGTACCGTTTCCTTTATCATCAGCAGTATCTATTCTGTTTCCGAAAGAAGCAGAACCATATGCAGCAAAAAGAATATTATTTATAGTAGCTTGTGTACCTCTTCTTATTTCTGCACCTGCTTTTAAAGCAACATCTGGATTAAGGTTTAAGATAGTTACATTGTTTAATGTAGGAGTAGAAATAGGAGCAGCAGTAGCGTCACTAGAGTTGCTATCACCTTCTATACCTCTTGGGTCATCTGTAGCAGCATCAAATCCATCATTACGAACACCAAAAGCATTTGTAATAGTTCCTGTATAACCGCCAGTCCAATCGAACATGTCATCAGCTATATTAGCGCAGTAAACATTAGTTACGTTTACAGTACCGCCAAAGAATTCTATACCATCATCGTTACCGTTGCTAACAACAATATTGTTAACTACAGTACCGCTACCAACACCA
>CALHVB010000044.1 GCA_938039345.1 uncultured Sediminicola sp. | reverse complement strand
CACCATGCTATGTGTAAGCGGGTGCAAATATAATTTCAAATTTTCGATATGCAAACAAAAATGTAAAAAAAAGACAATAGTTTTTTAGTTTTTCAGAACTTTGTTACATGAATCTTATACTAGACGCAGGAAATACATTGGTTAAAATAGCTGTTTATGAGAGTGGTAGCTGTATTTTTTATGATAAAATAGAGAGTAGATTTTTTTCTGATGAAATAGAAAAAATATTTAAAAAATATCCAAAAATTAAGCATGCAATAGCTTCATCTGTCGGTTTTTTAGATAAAACAGCGTTAAATTTACTCTCAGACAGGTGTGGTTTACATGTTTTAAGTCATAATTCTAAAACTCCTTTAAAAAACAAATATGCAACGCCACATACTTTAGGTGTAGATCGTATAGCTTTAGCAGTAGCAGCATATTATATTTATCCTAAAAAAAATGCTTTAATAATAGATGCAGGAACATGTATTACTTATGATATGTTAGATAGTAAAGGAACTTATTTGGGAGGTGCTATATCTCCTGGGATGTATATGAGATATAAGGCACTACATAATCAAACTTCTAAGTTACCTTTGTTGCAAGCTACAGATTTTTTAGATTTTATTGGAAACTCAACAGAAGAGAGTATGCATAGTGGCGTAATTAACGGTATTTGTAACGAAATTGATGGTGTAATTAGTCAATATTCATTAAGATTTAAAGATTTAACAGTTATTTTAACAGGAGGCGATGCTCAATTTTTGTCAAAACGATTAAAAAATACCATATTTGCGAATTCAAAATTTCTCTTAGAGGGGTTAAATTACTTGCTAGAAAACAATAAAGACTAGATGATTAAGAAATTTATAGTTGTAATAATTTGCTTAGCTGCCTATAGTGTGCAAGCTCAAAATGGTACTGCATCCCCTTATTCTTATTATGGAGTTGGAGATTTAAGGAAAACTACAACAGTAGAAAACCAAATGATGGGAGGTATAGCTATGTATGCAGATAGTATACATCTTAATTTAAATAACCCAGCATCATACAGCAAATTAAAGTTAACAACATACGTGGGAGGTATCTCAAGAAGTAAAGTTGATTTAAAGAGTGATTCTGCAAGTGAAAGTACATCAATCGTTAATTTAGATTATTTAGCTATAGGGGTTCCGTTAGCTAAAAGATTAGGAATGGGATTTGGATTAGCGCCTTATTCTTCCGTAGGGTATAACATATTGTCTGAAACAACAAATGATGATGACGTTGTAACAAATAGCTTTTCTGGATCTGGAGGAGTAAATAGAGTGTTTCTTTCTTTTGGTTATGAAATTATTGAAAATTTAAGTATCGGAGCAACGGCAAATTTTAATTTTGGAACAATAGAAAGCCAAAGACAACAAGTTATTGGTGATACACAATTGGCTACAATAGATAATAGAGAGTCTGTAATACATGGAGTAGATTTTAATTTAGCAATTAATTATTCGCAATCAATTAATAAAAAACAAACTTTTTATACTTCATTACGAATAGATACGCAGAGTAATTTAGTATCTAAAAATACTCAAATTACAGGTACATCTATAAATTTGATACAAAGAGATGTGGCTGGTACGGAATTAAAAATACCTACTACAACTACAGTTGGTTTAGGATATGGGCAAGAAAAGAAATGGTTTGTAGGTGCAGAGTATAGTATGCAACAATTAGGTTCTTTTAAAAATGATTTTTTAGGAGTTAATAATTTGTCTTACGATGATGCTACTAGAATTGGTTTTGGAGGATTTTATATTCCAGAATATACTTCTTTCACAAGTTATTTTAAACGTATAACCTACAGAGGTGGTTTAAGATTTGAAAACACAGGAATGGTTGTTGCAGGAGAAGAGATAAATGATTTTGGCATAACTTTTGGAGTAGGATTACCATTGGAGAGGTCTATTACCGGTGTTAGAAACTTTTCCAATATTAATATAGGTTTTGAAATAGGGAAAAGAGGAACAACAAATGCCTCTTTGGTGCAAGAAAATTATTTTAAAATAAATGTTGGACTATCATTAAGTGATAAATGGTTCCAAAAGAGAAAAATAGATTAAGTACATTAACCAGAATAAAATGATTATTATGAAAAAGAAACTTTACTTTATAGCTGCGGCGGTATTAGGAATGATAAATATTTCTAATGCCCAAGAGCAGAATCCAGAATGTATTACCAATTTATCTATTTATGTAGAGCATGCAAAAGTTAAAAATTACGAGGCAGCATATACACCTTGGAAAATGGTATATGATAATTGCCCTGCATTAAATTATGCAAACTTTGCTTACGGAGAAAAAATATTAAAGGATAAGATAAAGAAAGCTACTGGAGCAGAAAAAGATGGTTTTGTGAAAGATTTATTAGGTTTATATGATGCAAGTTCAAAGCATTTTCCTAATAAAGTTAAGTTAGCTCCAAAGCTTATAAAGATAGCTTCTTTAAAGAGAGAACATAAATTAGCTACGGATACAGAGATTTATGATTTATTACATAAAGCTTTTACAGAAGATAAAGCTAATTTTAAAAGTCCTAAAGCATTATATACCTATTTTTCTACTTTAGTAGATTTACATAATGCAGGTAGTAAGGATTTACAATCGGTTTTTGATACGTATGATGACGTTACAGAAAAAATTGAGTCTGAAAATAAAAAGATGACTAGTATTATTACTAAGTTATTACCAAAAGAGGAAGAAGGAACTCTAACTTCTAAAGAAAAGAAGAGGTTAAAAGGAGCTACTACAAATTCTAAGTCTTATGGTAAAATTGCAGGAAGTATAGATACTAAGTTGGGAGCTTTAGCAAATTGTGAAAATTTAATTCCATTATACGAGAAAAATTTCGAAGCTAAAAAGAACGATGTTGCTTGGGTAAAAAGAGCAGTAGGTAGAATGTTTGCAAAAGAGTGTACAGATGCTCCTTTATTTAGAAAGTTATTTGAAGCACAATTGGCTTTGGATCCTTCTGCTGATGCTTACATGTATGGTGGTTTACTAAAACAAAAAGCAGGGGACAAGAGTGGTGCTATTCAGGATTTTAATAAAGCAGTAGAATTGGAGCAAGACCCATATAAGAAATCTAATATTTTGTATAAAATTGCAACTATCGTAAGAAGAAGTAGTAAATCTAGTGCTCGTAACTATGCGCAAAAAGCAATTAATGCAAATTCATCTAACGGTAAAGCATATTTATTAATCGCTAACTTATATGCTGGTAGTGCAAATCAATGTGGTACTACTCCTTTTGAAAAAAGAGCCATCTACTGGAAAGCAGCAGATATGGCAGCAAAAGCAGGTAGGGTAGATCCATCTTTAAGTGGTAGAGCAAGCCAAACAGCAAAAAGCTATAGAGCTAAAGCACCTTCTAAAACAGATATATTTAATTCTGGAATGGCAGGAAAAACAGTTACCTTTAAGTGCTGGGTAGGTGGTAGCGTAAAAGTACCTAGTCTATAAGATGATAAAAAAGAATACATATAATTTTAAAAGCATTGTCATAGTAGTTTCTATGACAATGCTTTTTTTTTCTTGTAAGGATAATTATAAGCGAGTAGGAGAAGAAGCAAAAGAGAAAGTTTTTCCGCAAGGAATAGCACATAATTTTGTATTAACCTACACAGAGGTAGATTCGCTTATAAAGAATGATGGTAAGGCAAACTCTACAATAAAAACGGTGCTAACAAGTAAAACATGCGACGATTACGATAATTTGCAGTTTGCGCATAAGATATTTCCAGATGGTTTACATGTTGCTTTTTTTGATGATAATAATAAAAAAAGCACAGTAGTTGCAGATTATGGTATTATTTATACTGCTTTAAATTTAGTAGATCTAAAGGGTAATGTTGTGTTAAAAAGCCACGATGGTAAAAAAATAGAAACGCAGCAATTATATTGGGATCAGAATAGAGAGTGGATGTTTACCCAAGAAAAGTTTAAATTTATAAATCCAGAAGACGGAACCGTTATGGATGGTGAAGGAATGGATTTTAGTAAAAATGTAATTAATGCTCATAAAACATACGGCATTATGACAATAAAAGAGGAGGAAGAAAATGACTAAATTTTTAAAATATACAGAGTATTTATATTTAATTGTAGCGGTAATGTCTATCTACAAAGTAATTAGTATATGGCCAGTAAACCCCAAGGATAGTTATATTTTTATATTTTTTGGAGTAGTATCTATAGCTATGTTTTTGTTTAGAAGAAATTACAGAATAAAATTTCAAAAGCGTAAAGAAGAAAATCAAGAATAGATTTGGAAAGTTCCATAATCATTATAATAATATCGTTATTATTTTCTGCCTTTTTTTCTGGAATGGAAATAGCATTTGTATCTGCTAATAAAATCCATATAGAGATAGAGAAAAAGCAAGAAGGCTTTTTGTCTAAAACATTAACAAAACTCACCAAGAGACCCTCTAAATTTATAGCAACAATGCTAATTGGAAACAATATAGCATTAGTAGTTTATGGTATTTATATGGGCGAGTTGTTAATGAATTGGTTTGTAAGCTTACAGCCAGCTCCAAACAGTGTTTATTACATGTTGCTACACGATTTTGGTTTAGTAAGTCAAACCGTAATATCTACACTTGTTATATTGTTAACGGCAGAGTTTTTGCCAAAAGTATTATTTCAGATATATGCCAATACATTACTAAAGGTATTGGCAATGCCAGCTTATTTTTTCTATTTGTTATTTTCTTTTATTTCTGAGTTTGTTATAAAAGTATCAGACTTTATTTTAAAAACCTTCTTTAAAACAGATGGGGACGATGTGCAACTTGCTTTTAGTAAAATAGAGCTGGGAGATTATATCTCCGAACAAATGGAAACTGTAGAAGAAGAAGATGAGGTGGATTCCGAAATACAAATTTTTCAGAATGCATTAGAATTTACTGCAGTAAAAGCTAGGGAGGTTATGATTCCTAGAACCGAAATACAAGCAGTAGAATTGCACGAAGCTCCTAAAGATTTAGCAAAAATATTTATAGAAACAGGTTATTCTAAAATAATAGTATATAAAGAAACTATAGATAATATTATAGGTTACGTACATTCTTTTGAGTTGTTTAAAAAACCTAAAACCATAAAAAGTATTCTTTTGCCAGTAGAGTTTGTGCCAGAAACAATGCTTATTAGCGATATCTTAAATGTGTTAACCAAAAAACGTAAAAGTATTTCTGTGGTTTTAGATGAGTATGGAGGCACCTCGGGAATTATGACGGTAGAGGATATTGTAGAAGAGTTGTTTGGAGAAATAGAAGACGAACACGATTCTGTGGATTTATATGAAGAAAAGTTAAGTGATAATAACTATAAGCTATCGGCACGTTTAGAAGTAGATTACCTAAATGAAAATTATAAATTAGAACTACCAGAAACAGATGAGTACGAAACCTTAGGGGGCTTAATTGTAAATGAAACAGGAGAAATACCAGAGCAGAACGAAAAAATTAAAGTAGATAATTTTGTGTTTACAATACTAGAAGTATCCAATACTAAAATAAATTTAGTATTGCTTCAAATTTTAGACAAAGACTAGTCTAAATATAGATTTTTATCAACCCTTTTTTAGTTTTTATTATTTCAAAAGAAAATGGTATTTTCGCCCTCAGATTTAAATATTCTATAGAATGGCAGTATTAGAGAAGATTAGAAGGCAAACTACGGTATTAATATTGATTATAGGTTTAGCCTTATTCGCATTTATTATATCAGGTGTTTTTGGTAATGATACAGGAGGAGAAAAAGTAGGTTCTGCAGTTGCAGAAGTAAATGGAGAAGAAATATCTATTGATGAGTTTAGACGTAAGGTAGAATCAACATCAAGACAATATGGAGGAGGAGCTTCTTCTATCCAGGTGGTAAATAGTGTTTGGAACCAGCAGTTAAGAGGCGCTGTTTTAGGGCAAGAGTTCGAGGATTTAGGGATTGATGTTGAGCAAGATCAAATTATAAACTTTATAAAATCAAATCCGTCTTATAGTCAAAGTCCTCAATTTTTAAATGAAAGTGGTGTTTTTGATGAGTATAAGTTTAAAGAATTTATAGCCAACTTAAAAGCAAACAACCCACAGCAATACCAGTTGTGGTTACAAGACGAAAAATCTATTATACAAAGAGCTAAAGAACAAGTCTATTTTAATTTAATTAAATCTGGTGTTGGTGCAACATTAAAAGAAGGTGAGTTAGATTATAAATTAGCAAACGATAAAGTAGATATTAAATACGTTAGAGTTCCTTACACTTCAATAGTAGATTCTACAATTAAAGTTTCTAAGAGCGAAATAACAGCGTATATAAATGAGCACAAAGCAGATTTTGAGCAAGATAAATCTAGAGATTTACAATTTGTTTATTTTGAAGAAAAAGCATCTTTAACAGATGAAAACAATATTAAACAAAAAATAGCTGGTTTAATAGAAGGAGAAAATGGATTTAGAGCAACTAAAGATGTAGTTGCTTTTTTAGATAGCGGAGATTCGGATGCTAAGTTCGATACTATTTATAAAGCTAAAAAGCAATTGCCAACAAAGTTTGCAGATACTTTAATGTCTTTAGCTATAGGAGATGTTTATGGTCCTTATAAAGATGGTAATGCTTATAAGGTTTCTAAAATGGTAAATAGAAAAGCAAATGGTTCTGTAAAAGCAAGTCATATACTTATTGCTTATGAAGGAGCACAAAGAGCTAAAGAAGGTACTACTAGAACAAAAGAAGAAGCAGAAAAGAAAGCAAAAGATTTATTAAAAGAAGCTAAAAAGAGTGGTGTATTATTTTCAACTTTAGCTAGAGATAATTCTGATGGACCATCTGCTACTAAAGGAGGAGATTTAGGATACTTTCAGCAAGGGCAAATGGTGCCAAAGTTTAATGATTTTGCTTTTGGAAATAAAGTTGGAGCTATCGGTATGGTAGAAACAGATTTTGGATTTCATGTTATAAAGGTAGATGATAAAGAAGATGTAGTACAAATAGCAACTTTAGTAAGAGATATTGAACCTTCTGAGGAAACTATCAATAAATTATTTGAAGATGCTACCAAGTTTGAAATGGAGAGTATTGATGGTAAAAAAGAATTTACAGATTTAGCAAAAGAGAAAACATACGATGTTAAGCCTGTAAATAAAATAAAAGAGTTAGATGAGAATTTACCAGGTCTTGGAGCTCAAAGGTCAATTGTTCAATGGGCTTTTAATGAAGGTACAGATATAGGAGAGATTAAACGTTTTAACATTAATAATGGTTATGTAATTGCGCAATTAACAGCAAAGCATAAAGAAGGATTAATGAATGCAGAAGATGCTTCGGCAACAGTGCTTCCTAAGGTGCGTAAAGAGAAAAAAGCAGCACAAATAATTGCGGCTAATAGTGGTAAGTCTTTAGAAGATTTTGCTAAAAATAATAACGTTTCAACATTAACAGCATCTGCATTAACTGTAAAGTCACCAACAATTCCAGGTTCTGGTAGAGAGCCATTGGTGGTAGGTACAGCATTTGCTTTAGGTAAAGATGCTACATCTGGTTTAATACAAGGTGAGAGTGGTGTATTTATGTTAACAGTAACTAAAAAAGAAGAAGCTACAGCTTTAGATAACTATAGTACGTATGCTAATTCTTTAAAGTCTTCTGGTGCGGCAAGAGTAAATTCTGCAGTATATAACGCATTAAAAGAAGGGTCAGAAATCATAGATAACAGAGCTTCTTTCTACTAGTAGAAAGTAGAATATAAAGTATATAAAAAAGCAAAGCCTTCCAAATTTGGAAGGCTTTGCTTTTTTATAATAGATGTGTATTATATCGCTTTAAATCTATACGCGATTTATAATATCATATCTTTGTAAGATATAACCATGTCGTATCCTTTTCTTTTAAAATAACGTATATCTCTTGGCGTACCGGTAGCTAAAACAAAATCTCCGCCCCAAGCACCTAAACTTTTTAATTCGCCAGTAAAGTCGGGGAATAGGCGTTCTTTTACTGTAGGTGTTTTTATTAAATCTGCTATAAGCTGTTCGTGTGCAGCAATTAAAGTATTAAATTCAGTAATGGTTGTAGCTTTGGATATTTGAACTGTTAATTCAGAAAGTTTAGAAATAAACTCAGCTTTATCTGCTGTGAGGTTTTTATATTGCTGAATACCTTCTCTGCTATTTTGCTTTTGGTTTAAATACACAAAATAGAGCTGATCTTTAAAAGGAGGATTAAATGCTACTTTTTTTACTGTAGGCTTCTTGTCTTTTACTTGGTACGTTATTGGGTAATTGTGTTGCGCGCAAGCAATATCGTAACCACTACCAGAAAAAGAGTTCCAGAGTAATTTAAAAGCATCAACCTTTGCCCAATTTGCAATATTATTTATAAGT
>CALHVB010000043.1 GCA_938039345.1 uncultured Sediminicola sp. | reverse complement strand
TTTCTGTGATTAATAAGGATGGGATTTTGGCTGAGTGATTATTTACAAAAATCTTTTATTCTATCTCTTGTGGTCCATCTGACGGAGGAGGTGGAGGAATATAAGGATAGTAATATTCTAACCATATTTTGATTTGATTTGTACTATCAAGTTTTGAATATACATCAGTAACCTTATCTAACATTACTGGAAGTCTCTCAACCCCATTTTCTGTATAATAAATTCTAATTAATAACTTTTCTGGATTATCACTATAAAAAGGGTCTTTTCCATAATTTGTTAAATCTTTTTCTAATATATATTCAAGACTATCTAAAGAGTAATATCTTTCCCAAGCTTTAAAAATTGTATCATTAAATATATCTATACTATTTCTTGATTTAATCAAAATACATCCATGATTTTTCCAACAAGGGTTTTTTAAATATATGGTTTTTATTTTATTTTCATTTCTAATCGTAATCTTAGGTAAACTATCATTACATAATATTTCTTCTGTACGACTTAATAATTCTTTGAAACTTTTGAACTTATTTAATTGTAATTCAACACCAAGGCTATCGTTTTGATATTTTTGTTTTCCATAATTTTCTTGCAATATCAATGGCTTTTCTTTCTTCTTAAAACCTTGACAATTAATTACTATCAATATAATTGAAATTAGAATAGATATTTTGATATATGTTTTCATAGATAATGAGAAACATAACAAAAATTAGACCACTATCTGCTCTTCAAAGTTTGTAACCTCTATACATAACAGTGTAAAAAAATCAATCTCATTATAACCCATCAAATATTCCCCCTATAAACTCTCCAATACCTTCTAACAATCCATCAAAAACATCACCAAAATCTAACCAAGAAGCATCAATATCTATATCTGGAATATCTATCCAGTTAATATCAGTTGAAATAGATAAATCATTTAGCATTTCTGTTTTCATCGCCACATAATCACAAACTTCTCCTGTTTCTTCATGATGTTTATCAAAATCTGAATGGGAAGAAAAAACACTCATACCCCAACAAGAAAAATCAAAATACAATTCATCGTACCACTTACTCTTTCTATGTGCCTTCTTTACTTCTTCGGGTTTGTAATATTTCTTTTTCCCGTTCTCTACAACTAAAATTTTTCCTATATCTGAAATATATTCTTTTTTATTAGGTGGTGATACTTTGCAAGATTTTTTCATTTTAATCTATTTAATCAAACTACTTTAAAATAATAAATCCACTAGTGGGTCCACTTGGAAAAAGGATTTTTTCCTAATTGCGAATTATAATATTTTACCTCTCCGGTTACTTCTTTTCCTAACCAACTAGGTTTCTCAAAAGTTTCATCTTCTGCCTTTAGCTCTATTTCTGCAACTACTAAACCTTCATTAGCACCAAAAAACTCATCTACCTCATAAATATGGTTTCCAATTCTAATATTGTGTCTAATTTTATCTACCATACCTTCTTCACACAGCTTTAATAATGCTGTAGCATCTTGTAAAGGAATTTCTTTTTCCCATTCAAAACGAGTCGTCCCCGCATCATTACTTTTTCCTTTTACAGTAATAAAGCCTAATTCTCCTTTTATACGCACTCTTACGGTACGGTTTGGGTCGGTGTTTAAAAAGCCCTGTGTAATTCGTTCCTTAAGGCTAGCTTCGTTCTTAAAAGCATCCGAAATCACTAAAAACTTACGTTCTATCTCTATCACGATTATTTTTATTTTATAGTTAATGGTTATTTAACTGTACTAAAATACTCTAATTTTGTAGTATGTCCTACAATTTTACTTTACGAAAAATTATTCATGTAGATATGGATGCTTTCTATGCTTCTGTAGAGCAACTGGACAACCCAACACTTAAGGGTAAACCCATTGCTGTTGGTGGCGGAGAACACAGAGGTGTAGTTTCAGCAGCAAGTTATGAAGCTCGTAAATTTGGTGTGCGTAGTGCCATGAGTGGGTTTTTAGCCAAAAAAAACTGCCCAGATTTAATTTTTGTAAAACCAAATTTTTCTAGGTACAAAGAAATCTCACAAAGCATACGTAAAATTTTTTTTGATTATACCGATTTGGTAGAACCATTGTCTTTAGACGAAGCTTACCTAGATGTTACTGTAAATAAAAAAGGAAATCCATCGGCATCTTTAATTGCAAAAGAAATAAGAAATCGCATTTACAACGAATTAGGATTAACAGCATCTGCAGGTATATCTATTAATAAATTTATCGCAAAAGTAGCTAGTGATTATAACAAACCAAACGGACAAAAAACTGTAAACCCAGAAGAGGTTATTACTTTTTTAGAAGATTTAGAAATTAGAAAATTTTACGGTGTAGGGAAAGTAACTGCTGATAAAATGTATAGACTAGGCATTTTTACGGGGAAAGATTTAAAACAAAAATCTATATCTTATTTAGAAGAGAACTTTGGAAAAAGTGGCACCTACTATTACAATGTAGTTCGCGGTATACACAACAGCCCTGTAAAACCTAATAGAACTCCCAAATCTGTTGGTGCAGAACGTACTTTTAGCGAAAATCTTAGTAGCGAAATTTTTATGTTAGAACGCCTAGAAAGTATAGCTATAGAGCTAGAAAAACGCTTAAAAAAATACAAGCTTGCTGGTAAAACAATTACTTTAAAAATTAAGTACAGCGATTTTACTTTACACACCAGAAGTAAAACATTAAGCTATTTTATTGCCGATAAAGATTTAATCCTAGAAACTGCAAAAGAACTTCTATACCAAGATAAAATGGAAAATTCTGTTCGCTTATTAGGTATTTCTTTGGCTAATTTAAATACGGAGAAAAACAAACAAAAAGAAAAGGAAATTCCAGTCTCTGTTCAGTTAAAATTCGATTTTTAATCTTATAAATACCTTTATTATAGAAAATAGTCATAATTAATGACCATATTTTACTAATTATAGCTTTTAATAAAAATTATATTAGCACAAGAACCAATACCTTTTTCTATGATTTTTAAGAAATTTTCTTTTTTAATATCGAGCATATTTTTTATTACTTTAATTTCTTGTGAAGAAAAGAAAACAGATAAGCACTCCTTAGAACAACCCAATATTATATTAATTATAGCAGATGATGTTAGTTGGAATGATATTGGTCCTTACGGAAATACCCATATAAGAACACCAAATTTAGATCAACTTGCTAAAGACGGAATGTTATTTAACGAAGCTTTTTTAACCACAAGTTCGTGCAGCCCTAGTAGAACTAGTATTATATCTGGTCTTTACCCCCATAATACAGATGCTGAACAATTATCATGGCCCTTACCACAAGAAAAAAAGACATTTGTTCAAGAATTAAAAAATGCAGGATATTGGACAGCTTTAGCAGGTAAATACCATTTAGGCAATGCTGTAAGAGATGATTTTGATGTTCTTTTAGAAATGCAATGGAAAGATGCCCCTATTGGTTTAGACAGAAGGCTTGTAGGGGATGGTAGCGGATGTGATGATTGGATAAAATTATTACAAAACAGACCAAAAGATAAACCTTTCTTTGCTTGGTTAGCTTCTTTTGATGCACATAGACCATTTTATAAAGGTATTAGCGATAATCCGCATAACCCCGAAAATGTAATGATTCCTCCGTATATGCCAAATACGGCTAAAGTTAAAGAAGACTTTGCGTTATACTATGATGAAATAGCCAGAATGGACGATTATATTGGTAAAGTAGTATCAGAAATAGAAGCTCAAGGATTAACAGAAAATACCATGATTGTATTTATTGCAGATAATGGAAGAGCATTTCCGAGAGATAAAACTACTCTTTATGATGGTGGTATAAAAACTCCCTGGATAGTAAAATGGCCTGCAAAAGTAAAAGCAGGAATACACAGTAATAGCTTGGTAAGTGCTATTGATATTGCCCCTACTTTTATGCAAATAGCAGGATTAGAGCCAATAGCCGATTTTGAAGGGAAAGACCTTACTCCTTTATTAAATGAACCAAAACTAAAAATACATGATGAAATTTATGCTGAAGACCATTTTCATGATTATGAAGATTACGCAAGGGCTGTACGTACAAAACAATACAAATATGTGAAAAACTACTATGACGACCTACCAGATACTCCATCTGCAGATATTGTTAGAGGTAGAAGTTGGCAAAACATGTTAACACAAAAAGAATCTGGTACTTTAAACACTTCTCAGCTAAAATGTTTTAAAAGTCCTAGAGACAAAGAAGAACTATTTGATATTGTAGCAGACCCTAATGAACTTAAAAACTTGGCCTTAGACTCAAAATACAACAAAGTATTAAATGATATGAGGCATAAACTGGCTAAATTTAGAAGGTCAACTAATGACATTCTTCCCTCAGAAAGAACTCCAGACGATTTTTATAGAGAAACAGGACTTCCAACAAAATATCGTATTCGTCCAAGACCTTCAAAAGCAGAATATATGAAAGCGCGTGACGAAAATAGAGTTTTAGTAAACCCAAAATTTAAAGAATAATATACGGGAATTATAAAAACAAAAGAGGCTGTCTAAAAAGTAATTTTTAGGCAGTTTTTTTATACCCAAAGTTGAGTTCGTATTTACAGGTATATTTCTAGTTACTTAAAAACAGCCTTTATTGCGCCATTTTCAAAGTGTATTTGTTAATATTATGAGCTAAAG
>CALHVB010000042.1 GCA_938039345.1 uncultured Sediminicola sp. | reverse complement strand
TTGTAACGTACGAGCGAGACGCTATCGCTAGCTGAGGAAAATCTTTTTGTTTATAGATTTCTTTCATTCAAAATCTACCCATATCGTCAAGAGTAGTATAATTATAAAAATTACAATTATATACTTTGAAAATGAACCTTTTTCATTAGAGAAAAACCCCCGCTAGCGCGAGCGTCCCGCTCGTGCCGAGTAAGATTAAGAATGAATAAGTAAGAATAGGGATAGTAGTAAAAGAGTATTAAAAAATTAAAATAAGTAGAAAATAATAATCCAAGAGCAGCTTACTTTGTAGGTTTTATTCACGAGTTTTTATTATTTGGATTAAGGAGTTTATGTATTCGTTTCGTTATCTGGTTTTTAGTTGGTAAACAACGCTCGTAATTCTGTAGCATCATCAGCTTTCATTTTGCCAGCTAAAACAAGACTTAGTTGTTTTCTGCGTAGTGCTCCAGCAAAACGTTCTTTTTCTAAGTCGGTCTCGGGTTTTAATTCAGGAACTGCGGTAGGTTTGCCATTTTCGTCTACTGCAACAAAGGTGTAAATAGCTTCATTTGCCTTTGTACGAGCTCCTGTAGAGTGTTCTTCTATCCAAACGTCTATATATATCTCCATAGAGGTTTTAAAGGCTCTAGAGACTTTAGCATCAACCGTAACAATACTTCCTAAGGGAACAGATTTATTAAATGCAACATGGTTTACGGAGGCGGTTACTGTAATATTAGAACTGTGCCTTCTGGCAGCAATACTACCAGCTCTATCCATACGGGCTAATAATTCGCCACCAAATAAATGGTTTAAGTGGTTGGTTTCACTAGGAAGCACCATATCTGTTAGTATAGTTCTAGAATCACTCGGAGTTTTAGCCTGCATATTTTTTTATGTTACGTTATAAAATATACAACGGTATATTTTGTATAAATATACAATGCTAAGGGTATAAAACTAAAATGAAGTGTAATTTATTCGCTAAAAAGCCAAGCCTCTTTAGAAACGGTACTTTTTATTTTCTTAAGATAAGTTAATGCTTCGTCTACATTACTATAGCTACCAAAGGTTACTTGGTGTAAACCATATTTGTTGGCACCAATATAAGAGGCATCGTACCCTTTTCTTTTTAATTCGGCTACTTTTTTATCCGCATTTTTACGAACTCTAAAGGCTCCGGCTATAATATGATGATTTTTTATTTCAGCATTTTCTACTACCACTTTTTTCTTAATAAGATCTAAAGTTAAAGAAGGTAGTTCTAAAGGAGCATTGCTAAAAAAAGTAGCTTCTTGTAGGTTTCTAGAAATTTGTTCCTGTGCTTGGTGCTGTACTATTTCATCGGTATTAATATTCTCATTGTAAAACTGAAAACTACTAATGCCAGTAGCAATTAGTAATAAGCCTATTGCAGCATATTTAAGAAAAGGTCTAAAACTAGATGCTTCTCTTTTTTCAGGAGTAATAATAAATGGTATAGTATCTTCTAATGTTTCAACCTCTTCTTTTAATATTTCTCTGGTAATAGGATTAGAAGTATAAGAACTTAAGCCATAAGAAGAAGTTAAAAAGTTAACTTTATTTGCAGGGTTAAACTGTATGCTTCCTTCGCCATTTAAAGATAATTTTCCAATGTTACCAATGGCTAAAAATGGCTTTTCTTTAAGTATATTTTTCCATTCTAAAACAGTAGCTTCTATTTTCTCTAACATTTCATCGTAAGAAACTTTTTCGGCATCAGCCATATAAGCTATTAACAATCCGTCGTTAGAAGAAAGTTGTTCGTTAAAAGAAATTACTTTAGTAGGAGGATAAAAAGTATTGGTGCTTTTTTGTATTTCAGCAGACTTTACCTGAGTTAAAAACGCACCAAAACCAGGTACTATAACACAATTGTACCTGTATAATAACTCTTCAATATAGTATGCTGTTCTCATGTTTACAAATATTATAAAAAAAATTAATGCAGAATAAGCATTCGCATAACTTTTTATTAACATTTTAAATTGTGTATTTTGTGAGAAAATATAACAATTTGTAAATGACTAAGGATGAAATTATTGCAATTTTAAGGCTTCAAAATATTCCTAATATTGGCGATGTTACTGCTAAAAAATTAATTGCACATTGCGGTAATTCAATGGCAGTTTTTGAAATCAAAAAAGAACATTTATTAAAAATTGATGGTATAGGCTTGCATACCATTAAAAATTTATACGATACTCTTTATTTAGAAACTGCTAAGTTAGAATATCAATATATACAAGATAACAACATTAGTTATTCTTATTTTATGGATGATGATTATCCTGAGCAATTAAAGCATGCTATTGATAGTCCAATTTTATTATTTACTAGGGGGAATATAGATATTAAACGCAAAAGACTCATAAGTGTTGTAGGAACAAGAAACATTACAAGTTACGGCACAGCCTTTTGTGAAAAATTTATAGAAGATATTGCGCCACTTAACCCCGTTATTGTTAGTGGTTTTGCTTATGGGGTAGATATTTGTATACAAAAATTAGCTATTAAATATGGTTTACAAACTATTGGTTGCTTGGCACACGGATTAAACCAAATATACCCAAAGGTACATTCTAAATATGTAGCTGAGGTAGAGAAGAATGGCGGTTTTTTTACTGAGTTTACAAGTACAAGTAAACCAGAACGTGAGAATTTTTTAAAACGAAATAGAATTATTGCAGGTTTAAGTGAGGCTACAATAGTTATAGAGTCTGCAGAAAAAGGAGGTAGTTTAGTTACGGCAGATATTGCTAGTAGTTATAATAAAGATGTTTTTGCGGTACCAGGAAGGGTAGCAGATAAATATAGTATAGGCTGTAATAATTTAATAAAACAACAAAAAGCACATATGTTAACATCAGCAGCCGATTTGGTGTATCTGTTGGGTTGGGAATTAGAAGACAAAAAACAGAAAGCAGTACAGCAACAACTTTTTGTGGATTTAGATGAGACAGAAGCAATGATTCATTCCTACTTATTAAAAAAAGGTAAGCAATTATTAGATGTAATAGCTTTAGAATGTAAGCTGCCTATCTTTAAAGTTTCTTCGGTATTATTAACTA
>CALHVB010000041.1 GCA_938039345.1 uncultured Sediminicola sp. | reverse complement strand
ATATTATCTGATTTACCCATAGAATAGTAATGTAAAACGGGTACTCCATAGTCTAAGAGTTCTTTAGATTGTTGCACAGCAAACTCTACTCCTATTTGCCTTACCTCTTTATTATCTTTTGCTTTTTCTATAGCACTAATTAGATGTTGTGGCATATCTAACCAAAAAACCTGAGGCAACATTTGCAAGTGACGTTTTACCGCTACGGGTTTAATTCCAGGAATTATAGGTACTGTTATCCCTACTTCTCTTGCTGCTTCTACAAATTTAAAATAACGCTGATTATCAAAAAACATTTGCGTTACCACATAATCGGCCCCTGCATCTACTTTTTCTTTTAAACGCTTTAAATCTGCTTCCATACTTGGAGCTTCTATGTGCTTTTCTGGATAACCTGCTACACCAATACAGAAATCTGGTCTGTTTTTCATTTCTACATCTTCATGTAAAAAATGACCTTCATTCATTGCCGCTATTTGCTTTACCAAATCAAAAGCATAATTATTTCCGCCTTTAGTAGCTTTAAAATACTTTTCCCCTTTCATTGGGTCTCCACGCAATGCCATTAAATTATCTATTCCTAAATAATGACAATCTACCAATAAATATTCTGTTTCTTCTTTGGTAAAACCTCCACATAGTACATGCGGAATTGTATCTACATTAAATTTATGTTTAATTGCCGCACAAATACCTACAGTACCTGGACGCATACGTGTAATACGACGATCAAACAAACCATCTTTCTCTATATAAACATACTCTTCTCTAGAAGTAGTTACATCTATAAATGGAGGCTTAAACTCCATTAACGGATCTATATTATCATATAATTCTTGTATGTTTTTTCCTTTTACTGGAGGAACAATTTCAAAAGAGAATAAAGTATCTCCCTTTGCATTTTTAATATGATCTGTAACTTTCATGAAAAATCTATATAATTCACAAAAATAAATCGCTCAACTGAACATTACTAATATTTATACATAATAATTCTATATATAAAATAGCCCCATAAAAATCTAAGACATAAGATTAAAAATACTGTCCTATTCCAAAGGTTATTCCGTTAGTAGAATTTTTAGAAACACCAATACCATAATCTAATCTAAACACTGCATTAAATATTTTCTTGTGTATAAAACGTATTCCTAAACCTGGGTATAATTTAGTTGAACTTCCGTTAAACAATTCTGAAATATCATTTCCTGGATTTCTCCATGAACCTGCATCTACAAAAGCATTTCCTTGTACTACAAACCATCCTTTTTCTAAAAGTGTTTGTCTATATTCTGTATTTAACACAATAGCTGCTGTTCCACGATCTACCGTATTACCTACTCCTCTAATATTTAGTTGGTTATCTAATGTAAATGGTGCAAATGGCGAATTTTCATTCCCAATTGCAGCTGCTAAACGCAAACGAGTAGCCCAATTTCCTTTTTGTTTTATTTTTTTATAATAGATAAAGTCATTTCTTAATGAAAGAAAATTACTTAAAAATTCTTGTGCTCTATCTCCTCCTTTTAAAAACTGAAAATATTGTGCTGAAAACTCACTTGTAAAACCATCAAAATACTGGTAATCTATATCTATATCTACATAAGTATATTGCGCTCTGTAATTTAATTTATCTGCTTGTAATGAAACTGGATTAGCTACTCCTGAATCAATATCAATAAGTTCATAGCTTTCATTGATATAACTTAATCCTAACTCAGCTTCATTATGAAAATCAAAAGAAAAAAGCAGTTTCCCCTCTAGAGCTTTATTAGAAAATCTATAATTTTCGTCTCCTGCATCAAAAAAAATGGGCTCTTGGGTAGTTACATCTTTATAACTAAAACCTATACCCAGCTTATTACTAAACAAAAATGGATGCTCATAGTATACTCCATAAGAATTAAACACATCTCTTTCATAAAAACCTCCAACTAATTGATTATTCCCTAATAAGTTAAATTCGAAAACTGATAATCTAAATGCAAAATCTCCGTTATTAGCAGTGGAAATACGTATTGCGGGAATTATTGTAAAATTTTCTACAATATTGTATGTTAGCACATTTGCGTCTGTTTCTTTATTATTAAAAGTATATGATGCACTTGCTATTCCTGGTAATCGTTTTAATCTTTCTATATCATTTGCAACAATAAGAGAATCGTAAACTGTATTTTCTTTTACTCTTACTATTTTCCTAACAAATGATTCTTTTGTTCTTTTTAAGCCTTCTATTTTTAATTCATCTATTTTTTGTGCTTGCGATGCTATACCAAAAAACAATAAAAAAACTAGTATTAATACTCTCTTCATAACTAACATTTAATTTTTATAATGTTGTTATTAGTAAGACGTTAAAAATCTTATTTCCCTACGAGATTACCTATATTTATTTCTTATGATAGTATACAAACAAAAAGTCAGACACTAAAAAAAGTATCAGACTTTAAAACTTATTGCATTTTCTGTTTCTATTATTTCAACTCAAAATCAGCTTCTAATTTTGTGTAAGAACTACCACCTACGAATACCTTAAAATCTCCTGGTTCCACAATATATTCTTCTTCATTATTATAAAATCCTAAGGTTTTTTTATTTAAAACAAACTGCACCGTTTTTATTTCTCCTGGTTCTAATTCTTCCATTTTAAAACCTTTTAATTCTTTTACAGGTCTTGTTACACTAGCAAATAAATCTCTAATATAAAGTTGCACTACTTCTTTCCCTTTTACATTACCAGTATTTTTAATTTTTAGAGACACATGCACATCTTCTCCTATACTAAACGATTTCTTATTTAATTTTAAATCTGAATACTCAAAAGTTGTATAATTTAACCCGTGTCCAAAAGGATATAATGGTGTTTTTTCAACATCTATATAATGAGACCAAAATACATGCGCTTCTTTATTATTTCTCCCGGTACTTTTATGATTGTAATAAATAGGTACCTGACCTACATTTCTTGGAAAACTCATCGGTAATTTTCCGCTTGGGTTATAATCTCCATAAATTACTTGTGCAACAGCATTTCCTGTTTGTGTTCCTAATTGCCAAGCTTCTAAAATAGTTGGAATATGCTCATCTGCCCATGAAATTGCCAAAGGGCGCCCATTATTTAGTACCAAAACAATATTTGGGTTTATTTTATATACCTCTTCTAACAATTCTTGTTGCACTCCTGGTAATTGTAAATTGGTTCTACTTCTTCCTTCTCCAGATTGAAAACCGTGTTCTCCTAATACCATAATAACAACATCTGCATCTTTAGCTGCTAATTTAGCTTCTTCGAATCCACTTTTATCCGTCTCATTAATCGCTACTTCTTGTGTAAATGTTGTTTCACCAACAGATACATCTGCTCCTTTTTTATAAACCAATGAATTCCCCTTATACGCTTGCAAACCTTCTAAAACAGAAACGGCTGTATTATCATCCGATGCAATTCTCCAACTTCCTAAAGGGCTATTTTTATCTGCAGCTAAAGCACCTATCAAAGCTATTTTTTGTCCTTCTTTCTTTAAAGGCAATAGCTGTGTATCATTCTTTAATAAAACTATCGATTTTTTAGCCATATCTAGTACTGCCTCATGGTGTTTTGGGTTTCCTATAGTTTCTTTTTCAAGCTTTTCATCGCAATATTTATAAGGATTATCAAATAAACCTAACTCGTGTTTTACCGTTAAAATACGCCTTACCGCATCATCTAATATATTCTCTGCAACAACACCGTCTTTAACTAGTTGTGCTAATTCTTCTATATACACATGCCCTTCCATATCCATATCGGAGCCAGCTATAGATGCTATTTTTGCTGCTTCTCGTTTGTCTTTTGCATGCCCCCAATAAATTAACTCATTAATAGATGCCCAATCAGAAATTACAAATCCATTAAAACCCCATTTGCCTTTTAAAATATCTCGCTGCAAATAAGAACTCCCTGTAACTGGCACTCCGTTTAATTCGTTAAAAGAGTTCATTAATGTTTTTACTCCTGCGTCAACAGCCGCTTTAAAAGGAGGCAAAACTATATTATGCAATGTAGATATTCCTATATCTGCCGTATTGTACTCCTTTCCTGATTCTGCAAAACCATAAGCCGCGAAATGTTTAGCACAGGCAGCAATTGTATTTACAGCCGACAAGTCTTCTCCTTGAAATCCTTTTACGCGAGCTTCTGCCACTCTACTTCCTAAAAATGGGTCTTCACCCGCACCTTCCATTACACGTCCCCAACGGGCATCTCTACCAATATCTACCATGGGACCAAAGGTCCAATTTATCCCCGATGCAGATGCTTCTGCTGCTGCAACTTCTGCGGATTTCTTAATTGCCTCTAAATCCCAACTAGCAGCCTCGGCCAATGGAATAGGACTTAGTGTTTTATACCCATGTATTACATCAAAGCCAATAATTAATGGTATACCAAGGCGCGATTCTTCTGTAACAATTTTTTGTACTGCTCTTACCTCTTTTGCCCCTCTTACGGTTAGCATTGACCCTACCCATCCCTTTCTTAAATGCTCATATTTTTTTTCTGCACTACCTTCTTCAGGAACCGGCCCTGTTACATCCCAAAATCCGTTATACTGATTCATTTGCCCCACCTTTTCTTCAATGGTCATTTTTTTTAGCAATGCCTCAACTTTAGTTCTAATTTCCTCTTTATTATATTCTTTCTCTTTTTGTTGTGCCATGCCTATATTTTGTACTATAATTATCGCTATTAGTGTATAAATTATTTTCTTCATTATGTCTTTATATTACTTATTTCTATCTACTTCTATAAAAAATTATCATATTGAATATTTTATCTTATAGATTATTACTCTGTGGAATTGCCAAAACAACATTGGCTTATTTCTCCATAAAACTATTATCTTTTTCTCGTAAAAAACAATACGATTTCCTCAAAAACAACAACAAAAAGCACTTTCTATTTTCTCTATTTATTCATTAATGAATTACACAGTAACTAATAACTTTAGTGCATAAATTATTATAGATACTACTAGTAATGGTTCGCTTATATAGCTACTACTATATTAAGACCCTTTCTTGATAAAAATGGGTAGCATAAATTAACAATAGTACCTACAAAAAAACAGCTTAGACAGCTAATTATCTAACCCTACAAATCGTAAACAATTATTATTACTAGGAGTTATTATAAATATCCTATTTTTAATAATGATTTTAACAAAGTCTTTGCTTCTATTAACACAAAAAAATCCTCTATTTTAAACCTGATAAAAATATATTTAACACTTTTATTTTCTCTTAAAAAAACCTTTTACTGTACCTTTAGACTATATGAGAAAGAAGCTTTTTTTAATTACTCTTTTAATTCTTATAATTGTAGCTACTTTATTGTTTTTAAGTAATTACACCATACAAGAAGCTGCTAAAGAAAAAACATTTAGCCATACTGAAAATATTAAAAAAAATAAAGTTGGAATTGTTTTAGGGACAGCCAGAAAACTAAAAGGCGGCAGACCTAATCTTTATTATACTCATAGAATTGATGCTACTGTAGCGCTCTATAAAGCAGGGAAAATAGATTTTATTTTAGTAAGCGGAGATAATAGTAGCAAATATTATGATGAACCCACTCATTTTAAAAAAGACCTTATAAAAAGAGGTATTCCAAAAAATAAAATATTTTTAGATTATGCAGGATTTAGAACATTAGATTCTATGGTTAGAGCCAAAGTCATTTTTGGTTTAGATAGTGTTACTATTATTTCTCAAAAATTTCATAATGAGCGTGCTATTTATTTAGCCGAAAAAAAAGGATTACATGCTATAGGTTTTAATGCCAAAGACATATCTGGAAAATATGGTTTAAAAGTAAAAATTCGTGAATATTTTGCTCGTGTAAAAGTATTTATAGATTTAACCACAAACAAACAACCAAAATTCTACGGCGATAAAATAGAAATTAAATAGTTTGTTATTTGTAGTTTACATATTTTAGTTATTACTAAATAAACCACCAATTTGTATGTCTACAATAAAAAACCTTCTAAAAAACTTAGGCCCTGGTTTACTTTTTGCCAGTATGGCTATTGGTACTTCTCATTTGGTTTTATCTACCAAAGCAGGAGCTCAATATGGATGGATTATGATTTTTCCTATTATACTAGCCAATATACTTAAATATCCTTTTTTTGAATTTGGCATTCGCTATACCAACATAACCAACAAAACTCTTATCGAGGGTTATCTAAACAGAGGAAAAGGATATTTATGGTTTTACGCCCTTATTACACTGGTGTCTACGTTTACCATTTTAGCTGCCTTATATATTGTAACTACAGGTTTATTTATGAATTTATTTCAAATACCTAATACATATCAAAATACAGTAGCATTAGGCTTATTTGTTTTCATTAGTATTTTACTTATTGTAGGAAAATATACTTTTTTAGAACGTTCTTTAAAATTAGTAATCACCACCTTGTTTCTAGCACTTTTAATTACAACTATTTCTGTTATTAGCAAGGGGCAAATTACAATAGCATCAGATTTTAAAGCACCTGTTATTTTTAACGAAGTAGGTATATTGTTTTTAATAGGACTCATGGGATGGATGCCTACTACTGTTGAAGCCTCTAGCTGGGTAAGCATGTGGAGTATTGAAAAATTAAAACTTAATAAGCATAAAAAAACTCCTTTAAAAGAAGCTTTATTAGAATTTAATATTGGATATTTTTTAACTGCCCTACTTGCTGTTTTCTTTTTAATTATTGGCTGGATGACATTATATGGATCTCACACAAAAATAAGTAGCAGTGCGGTAACTTTTGCAGACCAATTAATTAAATTATTTACAAGCAATATTGGTAATTGGACATATCCCTTTATTGCTTTTGCAGCTTTTGCTACGATGCTTAGTACATGTATGACTGCGCACGATGCCATCGCGAGAGTTAGTATAGACATTGTAGAACTATTATCTAATACAAAGCAAAAAAATACAAAAAAAAGATATTTTACTGGTACCATTATTATCCTTGCAATCATCAATTTTATAGTAATTACAGGTTTTGGTGCTAATATGGGGCAATTAGTAGCATTAGCTACTTTTGTATCATTTGTAGTAGCTCCTATTATTGGCTATATGAATCTAAAGAATGTATTAAGTAAAGAAATTCCAATGGCGTACAAACCTAGAAAAAGATTGCAAATACTCGCATACATAGGAATACTATTTCTTTCTTTATTTTCTCTCTATTATTTTTGGGTAGTACTATTTTAATTTAATAGAGCACATTATAATTTAAAACCACAATTAAAGATCGTTCATTTTCTTTATGCTGTATATCTAAACAAAAAACACCATTTTTACATTTATTAACCAAATTGTCTTCTCCATATCCAACAGAATAAAGAATGTTCGAAGTTGGCACTCCATTATCTATTAAATATTTTTTAATAGCATCTGATCGTTTTTGCGATATTCTGAAGTTGGTACTACCTCCTAAACGGCTATCGGTATGAGATTCTATACGTAATTGCAATTGAGGAAACTTTTTAATTACATCAATAACATTATCTATCTCTTTAGCTATATAAGAAGTAATTTCACTCCTACCTTTTCTAAAATAGAATTTATTTAATTTAATAACCGTTTGCCCCTCTCTCTCTTCTACCAAATCGTCTAATAAAGAAACTTTTACATCTAAAGTTCCTTTTTGAAGTTCTTCTATTTCTTCTTTAACATATAATTCTGAAAAATTAGAGTAACGCTCTTTTGTTACTTTTATATTAATAGCATCTTCCCATGGAATTTCAAACTGATAAAAACCATCATCCTTTGTGTAAATTTCTTTAACACGCTTTCCACTAGCATCAAAAACCTCCACTAAAGCTTTACTAACGCCTTTATTATTAAATGTATTTACTACACTCCCCTCGATTAAGATTGTTTTAATACCTGGTTTTTCAGCTACAGTATACCCATATATATCGTCATTCCCTTTTCCTCCTTCTCTATTCGAAGAAAAATAACCTATAAGACCATTGTTATCATTATTTTTTATAATGAACCCAAAATCATCATATGTAGAGTTAATACCATTACCTAAATTTACTGGGATACTAAAAGTATTGTCTTCTCTTAAATTAGACTTATAAATATCCATACCTCCTAATCCATAAAAAATATCTGAAGAAAAATATAGACTATTTTCAAAAACATAAGGAGCAATTTCATTACCTGGAGTATTTATTGTAGGCCCTAGATTTATTGGCGCAGACATAATTTGTCCCTGATTTGTATGCACATAATAAATATCCGTACCCCCATAACTATCCTCAAAGTCTGCTGCAAAATACAATTTAGAGGTTGCTACATTATAAAAAGGGTAATAAAATGATACACTTAAATCTTTTAATAAAAAACTAAAATCACCTACTCCATTAGTTTTTCCTATTGCTAATGCATTTTTCCCTTTATCGTTAAATGCTAATTTTCCTTTCTTGGTATTAGAAAGCATATAAAATATATTATTTAACTCTTTAGAATAAAAAGGTGTTGCTCTATGAAAATCGCTACTTGGGATTCCTGTAAAAGAATTTGCATTTATAGCATTACCTTCTGGCCTTACTTTGGCTACAAAAATATCTAAATACGATTCTCCTGAGGGCTCATAGACTTTCCTTGATTTTTGAGGACGACCACTTGTAAAAAGTATTTTATCATTATAAAATGAAGGTGAAAAATCTGATTGCGGACTGTTTACCTCTAAATTAAATATTTCGAATTTTAATTCTGATGCCGCATTAGAAGCTAATAATTCACTATTAAAATTAGCGTTCTCCATTAATTCTGGTGAAGAAAATGTTTTTCTAACTTTTAATAATTTATCTATCTTTTCTTTTTCTGAAATCCCAGATAAACTTTGCAGTAATTTATTAAATCTATGGTTAGACATAATGCCTGCAGAGTCTTTCTTAGAGACCTCTAATTCATAGATATCTAAATATATTTTTGAAGCACGCTTAAAATTACCAACTTTAAGGTAAGAATCTGCTAAGTTTAAATATTGCTGCCCTGTTAGTTTCTTTTTACTAAGCTCTTTTTCATAGGCTGTAATAGCACCTTTATACTGATATTCGTAAAAAAGAAAATCTCCTTTAGATTTTTTCCCTTGTGCAATACTAACTGTAGTTGCTACTAAAAAACACCATAAAACAGTTTTAAATTTCATCTGTAAACTATTTTTAGAAAAATCTTGGGGTATCTATTTGTTTAGGTTGCCCTTTTGTACTTTTCGAATTATTATTAGAATTTCTAACACTTCCTTTTCTGCCAATATAAAACTTTAATATAGCCTCGTGAGAACCGCTATTAAAATCTCCCAATCCATTAGTATTATAATCATAAGAATACCCAAAAAACAAACTGTTAGATATTTGAATACCTGCCAATGCACTTATTGATGTATCTAATTTATAAGATGCTCCTAGGGTAACTACATTACTTATTAAAAAATTAGAGGATATATTAATATTTGTAGGTGCTCCTTTTAAGTAGTTAATTAAAAAAGCAGGTTTAAACTTAAATCCATCTGAAATATTAAAAACATAACCTCCAATAAAATTAAACTGAATTTTATCTTCTAGCACAGTTTTTATTTCATCACTATAAGCTACATCTGTTATAAAGTTTGGGACAGAGATTCCTAAATACCAATCATCTGAATACATAAAAGTTCCTGCTCCTACTGTTGGATAAAATTTACTAAGCGATTGAGAGTTTAATAATGGTTCATTTTCGAACTCGAAACTTCCTTTATTAAAATCCATATTTAATAACGAACCACCCGCATTTACACCAAAAGATAACTTTGTGTTTTCTGATAACAATACCTGAAACGAATACGCTGCATCTATGTATGTATGAGTTGCTGGCCCTAATTCATCATTAATAATATTAAAACCTAATCCGTTTTTCTCATTAGCTAATGGTAAATTTAACCCCGCTCTAATAGTCCTTGGCGCACCTGGAATATCTATCCATTGTGCTCTATATAACAATGAAATTTCTGGTGTCTCTGTAGTTCCTACGTATGCAGAATTAAAACTCCCAATATTATACATATACTGAGTATATTGCGGTTCTTTTTGCCCATACAATGTACTTATTCCCAATAACAGAATACTATATATAAAGATTGCTTTACAGCTAACTATACTTCTTTTTTTAATCATAACTTTATTATCTTATGATTTGAATCCAACCTTTTGTAACATCGGAACCATCTCCAAGATTTAATATATAAAAATAAGTGCCTTTTGGTAAATCTCCATTCTTGCCTGTACCACCCCAAGTATTATCATAGCCTTTAGCTTCATAAACTATATTCCCATACCTATCATACACTTCTAAAGTATTATCAGGATAGTTTTCTATACAGTTTATTCTTAATAAATCATTAGTTCCGTCTGAATTTGGTGAAAATTGATTAAAAAGAAATCCACAATCATTATTAGAACGAGAGTTTACAGTTATAGTGACTGTATCTTCATTATTAGTTAAATCACTATCATCTGGAAAATTAGCTAAAACAACTACTGTATTTTCATAATCTCCCTCACTAATTGCTCCTATTGTTACCGATATAGTTAATGTGTGCTCTTCATTCGCAAGAATCTCATCGATAGTCCAAAGACCTGTTAACGCATCATAATCCCCTATAGAGGACTCATGAGAAACATAGTTAAATGGAGGCTCTAGTAAATCTCCAACCTCTACATCTATAATTCTATCTGCTGATAAATTTGTTAAGGTAATTGTAAAAACAAGTTCATCTTCTACATTTACTTCTAATTTATCTGCTGTTTTTTCTACCTGTAAATCTATATCACCAGGCATACATGCTGGCGTAAGATTAGGATCACATGCATCTAAAGGATCTGTATCATTTGCTATTTCATCTCCATCTGTTATTCCATCTCCATCAGTATCACATACTCCCGCAGAAGGATTTGGATTACATGGATCAGTATTTGCAGGGTCTAATTGATCAACTACCATGTCTCCATCAGCATCTAAAATATTAGACTCTAATGCATCTATAACTCCATCACTATCTGTATCTATAGGATCTGCTACATTATCTCCTATTTCATCACCATCATTTATACCATCGCCGTCTGTATCTGGATTATTTACTAGTGTACCTATGTCTTGTTCATCGTCATCATTAACTCCATCACTATCACTATCTACAGTACAAGAAGATACATTAATGGTAAGCACCCCTGATTCATTTGTACATGGAGCTAAGGCAACAGTTGTTGTATATGTAAATACATAATCCCCACTTGTTAAACCTTCAAAATCTACCACATTATCTGTTCCTATTACTACACTACCAGAGGGGTCTGTTGTAATAATCCAAACTCCATCATCTGCTCCACTTAGGGTTGTATCTAAATCTACAGTTGTTTCTCTTCCGTTTCTAGTGATACTACAAACCATAGTATCTGTTATTGTACCAATTGATGGTTGAATATTAACTGTAGCTTCTACTGCAACTCTTTCCGAAGTACAACCATTCGCTGTTGCATCTACATAATATGTTGTTGTTGTACTAAGTACTGGTGTCATAAAAGTGGTACCTGTCTCTAACAATGTACCTCCTACCTCACTATCATACCAATTTAAAGTTCCTCCATCACTTACTGTTGCTGCTAAGGTAAACTCAGAAGCTCCACAGGTTTGCATACCTGTTGTACTTTCTACTGTTGGAGTCTCAAATATTTGAAGTTCTACGCTCAATGGCGGTCCAGCACACCTATCTGCTGCATCATAAAAAAAGCCATTATATTTTCCTGGTGCTTGCACTACTGTATTTACTAAGTGAGCATCTTCATCTAACAAATCTGATGATGTACTCCAAGTAAGTACAGAACCTGCTGGAGCTATACTCTGCGTATACTCATTTAAATCTTGATTTATTACATCACAAAAAACTGTAGGAATAGATGCATCTAATTCCGGAGCATCATCTATAGTAACACATGCATCATTGTCTTCAATTATCAACGTAACACTATTATCTATAGTCGGGTTTATTACATAATCAGAAATATTTACACTTCTAAGTGTTAAAACTACTGTTTCATCTCCCTCTATTAAAGTGTCATCAACAATATCTACGATATTAATTTCTTTAACAAATTCTCCAGGTTCAAATCTTATAACCCCAGCATTACTTATGTTTTCTATACTATAATCAGAATTTAAAATTGCCGTACCGCTAAGTTCTGCTGTTACTAGAATGTCTCTCCTAAATGGATTAGGAGAACTTAAACGAACCTGAAACTTACCCTCATCTATGGGGGTTTCCGACGCTGTTAAATCTGTAGGGTCTGCAAACAAAAGAAAAACAGTTTCCTGTGAATACCCTTTAGAACATAAAAAGAACAAAGCAACAACAAATATATATTTGACTTTAACTTTTGACATTCTAAAAAAGAAATTAGTAAAAGGTTTTAATTTCATCTTAATTATTTCAAAAATTCAACGGCTTAATTTATATACCGCAATGAAAAATTAGTCACCAATATTAGTAAAAAAACACCCGTTAAACCAATAATAAAGGTTAAATGATTTTTTTTCTGTTCAAATACCGAATTTCATCGATAAAGCTAACAATTACAATACTACAGAAGTTGTCTCAGCTGTCTTTTCTATTTTCTTTACTAAGCCCTGAAGTACTTTTCCTGGGCCAATTTCTGTAAATAATTGAGCTCCATCTTTTATCATATTTTGCACACTCTGTGTCCACTTAACTGGTGCTGTTAGTTGCAATATTAAATTCTTTTTAATATCCTCTGCATTTGTTACTGCCGTTGTTGTTACATTCTGATAAATAGGACATGTTGGAGTATTAAAAGTAGTAGCTTCTATTGCTGCTGCTAATTCTTCTCTTGCTGGCTCCATTAACGGTGAATGAAAAGCCCCACCTACTGGTAAAACCAATGCTCTACGAGCTCCTACTTCTTTTAATTTTTCACAGGCTTTGTTAATAGCTTCTACTTCGCCAGAAATCACCAATTGCCCCGGGCAATTATAATTTGCCGCCACAACAATTCCTTCTATACCATCACAAACATCTTCTACCACTTTATCTTCTAGTCCCAATACTGCTGCCATGGTGCTTTTCTGCACTTCACATGCTTTCTGCATTGCTAATGCTCGCTTTGATACTAATTTTAAACCGTCCTCAAAATTTAAAACTCCATTAGCTACCAAAGCAGAAAACTCTCCTAATGAATGCCCTGCAACCATTTCTGGCTTAAATTTATCTCCCATTACTTTACTTAGTATTACAGAATGAAGAAAAATAGCAGGCTGTGTAACCTTTGTCTGCATTAAATCTTCTTTTGTTCCCTGAAACATTATATCTGTAATAGAAAATCCAAGAATTTCATTTGCTTTTTCGAACATTTCTTGTGCTAAAGGATAGTTTTCATATAAATCTAAACCCATTCCTACAAACTGTGCTCCTTGACCAGGAAATATATATGCATTCATTTTTTTTAATTTTTAGTGGTGCGAAAATAAGGATTATAAAAGTTTTCTATAAATACCAGACTGTAAAATAATTAATTGTCTACCTCATAAAACACCCCTAATCACGCTCTCTGTTTAATTTATTTACCTGTAAATTTTCTAATCTTTTTTAAACCAACCAGAATATTTTACGTAATTATTGGCGATACGATCTATCTCTCCGCTACTTAATTCTGGACTAATATCTTTTATTTTCTTTGCGGGCATACCCGCAAATATAGTTCCAGAGAGTACATGTGTGCCTTTTGTAAGTACGGCACCAGCAGCTATAATACTATTACTTTCTATCACACAATCGTCCATAACTATACTCCCCATACCTATTAACACATTATCCTTAATAGTACAACCGTGCACAATAGCATTATGCCCTACAGAAACATTATTACCTATAGTGGTTGGGTGTTTTTGATACGTACAGTGCACTACTGCTCCATCCTGTATGTTTACTTTATTTCCCATTTTTATAAAATGTACATCTCCACGCAACACAGCATTATACCATATACTACATTGTTTCCCCATGGTAACATCTCCAACAATTGTTGCGTTCTCTGCTATAAAACAATCCTCGCCAATAATTGGAGTTTTTCCGTTAATTGTTTTTAATATCATACTATTCAAAATAAGCTAATAAATCTTTTTTCTTAGAGGCAGATACTAATAACTCTTTGCCGTTAGAAACAACAACACTTCCTCCTTTTCCTTTTCTGTACTTCGTTATCTCATTTACATTTACCAAATAAGATTTATGTATCCTAGCAAAAGAATAACTAGCTAGTATAGCTTCAAAATATTTTAAAGTTTTACTTACCAGCAACTTTTTATTTTCGAGATATATTTCAGTGTAATTATCATCTGCTTTACAATACAAAATTTCTGAAACGTTTAATACCTGAAAACCATCTTGTTGTGGTAATGTTATTTTTCCATCTACCTTATTCAATTTTGGCTTTAATACTTGGTCCTCTAAAGCATTTTCTTTTTTTCTAATCTCGGTAACATAATCTACTGCTTTTATTAGCTCATCTATATTTATAGGTTTCATTAAATAATAAGCTGCCTGGTTATTTAATGCATCCATAGCATACTGATTGTAAGCCGTTACAAAAACCGTCTCGAACGTACGATTTGGAACTTGTTCTAATAAATCAAAAGCATTTCCAAAAGGCATTTCTACATCTAAAAAAATTAAATCTAATTTTTCTTTATTTATAAGAGCTAAACCTTCTTTTATAGTAGCTGCTTCTCCTACTAAATTTACATTAGCACAGTATTTAGCCAAGTAGTTTCGTAGAATTTCTCTACTATTACTTTCATCCTCTATTAGTATTGCATTTAATTTCATTACTCTTTTTTTAAGCTAAATTTTACAATGGTCCCTGTACTATCTTCATTGTTTAAATCGGAAATATGAACTGCTACCTTATCCTTATACATATCATTTAAAATAGCAACCCTCTTTTTAATATTCCCCATACCTTTAGATTTTTGTTTCTTTTGGTTTGATGTTTTTAATGCCGCCGATTTTTTTCTGCCTATCCCATTATCTGTAATAGTTATAAGTATAGTATTTATATTTTCTTGTTTTAAACTAATTTTTAAAAACCCTTTTTCTTCCTTATACCTTAATCCATGCCATATTGCATTTTCTATATAGGGTTGAAGCAGCATTGGCGGTATTTTATAAGCATCTATATCTATGTGTTCATCTATTAAAATTTCATAATCGAACTTATCTGCAAAACGCGAATGTTCTAATTTTGTATACAGCTTTAACAGTTCTAATTCTTTTGATAATGATATGTAGTCTTCCTCCGAGTTTTCTAAAACAGCACGCATTAGTGTAGAAAACTCGCTTAAATACCTGTTAGCGCTACGTTCATCGCTCTTTGCTATATAATTATTTACAGAGTTTAATGCATTAAAAATAAAATGAGGATTCATTTGTGAACGAAGCGACTTTAATGCCAATAAATTATTAGCTAATTTTTGCTTTTCGTTACTCCTATAAAAGAAAAAAGCAGCTATTCCTAACAGTAACATTCCAAAAATTAAAGAATAGATAATCCATTTTTGTCGTTTATTACTTTCTCGCGTAAGCTCCTGACTTGTTAATGCTAAATCGTATTTACTCTGAGACAATTGTCTTTCTTGTTCTAAACCAGAAATACGACTTTGTTTTGAGGCTATTTCTCTATTAAATCTTGCGGCTCTGGCGATTTCTTGTTCTTTTCTAAAGTATAGCGTATCTGTAACTTCTTTGTATTTCTTATACGTTTCAAAAGCTTTAGAATATTCTCCTATTCTACCATAAACATCTGAAAGTTTACTTGTTGCATCTTTCTGTACCACTAAATCATCATCATCGCCTGCTTCTTTAATACTCTTTTCTAAATATGGTATTGCTTCATCATATGCTTCTTGGGCTATATAAGCGTTGGCAATTTTATAATTTATACGTTGCTTAGATATAATTTCTTCGTCTAAACTATTTATCTCTTCCTTAATTATTCCTCCAGGCAAGCTATTTAATTCTTCTAAACTTTCTTTTCGTAATTTTATTTCATCATCATACTTACTCTCTTTATTATAAAAATCTGCTACTTTATCTTTTTCTTTTATAGCTCTTTTAGGGGTTTGCTTTTTAGCCAATTCTAAAGAATTATTATAATACCCTTGAGCTTCTATAGATTTATTATCTTTTTCGTAAGCATCGGCAATTTTAGAATTTAAATCGGTTAGTTTATGCGTAATTCTATTTTTGTTCGCTATTAAAATACCTTCATTATAAAATGCCACTGACTTATTTACATCGCCAAGACCTTTATACGCATCTCCCATACCCTCATAAACCAAAATATGTTCATAAGGAATACGACTTTTTATCTTCGTTAACGGCAAAAAGATAGCTTCTGCTTTTTTATATTCTTTATTTAGCAAATAAGCTTTTCCTAAAAGTAGCGTTGTTTTAGTTGTTTTTTTTGCTTCTAAAGCATCTTTGTAATTAGCAATAGCCAGATCGTATTGTTTATAATATTGGTAGACTTCGCCTAGCGTTGTTAAAGAAATTGCTAATCTTTCTTTATCGGCTCTTTTACCTAATTGCGCTATTGATTTTGTTATAAAATCAATGCTCTTTTTAATGTCTTTCTTTTTATAATAATTGGCAGAATCTAATAAGCTATTATAAGATGTGCTACGAGATTTAGATATTTTACTTTTACTACTAAACGCGCTTTCCTCATAACCTTCTACCAATACATCTACATCTTCATTATTCTTTATAGTATAACGTATTGTTTCTAACTCGGGGCTTTCTATAATTAAAATATCTCCGACTTTAACATCAATCTTAAATTCCCCAAAAATATCTGTTGTTGTTTGCCTACCCCAATTTGTAGATACAAATACACCAGAAATTGGTGTACCCTTTTCTCTGCCTTTTACAGAACCTTTAATCTCAAACTGCTCATTATTTTCTTGCACTTGAGAAAAAACAGTAAAAAAACTACAAAGAAATATTATGAGTATGTACCTATACTTTTGCATTCATTTTCTATTAATCTAGGATAAACTTAATCACTTTAAATGGTTTTAAAAAATGAAGAAATGTTCAAAATAGTTATTTAGCGTACTCATTATACCCAATTATACATTTAAGTAGTGTGTTTACTCATTCAAAATAGCTACTCCCTCATTCTACCTTTTTCTTCAACTCTTTTAAAAATACTTTTATCTCAGAAATTAAAAAGAAATGAGAAAATCTATAAAAAAAATATTATCAATTTTAATACTACTGTTTGTTGCTCTTTTTGTTTACAAATTAATTTATGGTAAAAAAGTAGTAACAACAAACCCTATTATTTTAAATGAGATATCCGAACACTCTATAGAACTAAGGAGAAATTATGCTTCTAAAAAATACCAGACAAATAATCTTCAAAATTCACCTGTAAAAATTGATCAGAAATATGAAAAAATAGCAACCATAGATACAAAATCTAATAAATATGAGTTCGAAGAGCAACTAATACGCAAAGAAATTAAAGATTTTGATGCACTTATTCAGTTCGAAGAAAATAAAGGAAATCTGGGTAATCGTAAGCTTAACTTACATATTGGTGTACCTCCCAAGAATTTTGATGCCATGTACAATGAACTCGTTAAAATAGGGCATGTACTATCTAAACAAATTACCAAAAAAGATAAAACAAACGAATACAAAGAGTTAAATGCTAAAAAGGCTTCCTTAGAAAAAATAAGAACCTCACTTATAGATTTAAAATTAAAAGGAGGTAAAATAGATGAACATATTCTTTTAGAAAATAGGATCTTAGAAATTGAACAGCAATTACAAGATTTAGGCGTTAGCCTAGGAAGTTTTGATAGTGAAAACGAATTCTGCACCATACAATTCTCCTTGTCTGAGCAAAATGTAACTAAACTAAGTTTTTCACACAGAATAATGAATGCGTTAGAATGGACAATCATTACTTATTTACAACTTATAGCATCTTTATTCTTTGCGGTTCTCTTTGCCTATATATTACTCTTAGCAATTGAAAAAACAAAAACTCTTATAAAAAACAAACAATAGAAATTTTAAAATTAGAAGAAATGAAAACTATAAAAAATATTTTAGGATTAGGATTAATGTTATTCTCTGTTTCCGCAATTACGGGTTGTGAAGGAAAAACAAAAAAAATAGACACTAAAGCTGTTACAGCTTATGTTAAAATTGAAGATGATAAACCTGTAGAACAATATGTGAAAATTGCACTACTGTTAGACACCAGTAACAGTATGGATGGACTCATAAACCAAGCAAAAGCACAACTATGGGATATCGTTAATAAGTTTTCTTATGTTAAATGTGGCAATGAAAAAAGACCACAATTGCAAATTGCTTTATACCAATATGGAAACGACGACTTACCTTCTGGTGAAGGTTACATACAACAAGTATTAAACTTTAGTAGCGATTTAGATGAGATTTCTGAAAAATTATTCTCATTAACTACCAATGGTGGCGAAGAATACTGCGGACAAGTAATACAAACCTCATTAAAACAATTAGAGTGGGGTAAAAACCCAGATAACCTTAAAATGATTTTTATCGCTGGCAACGAACCGTTTTCTCAAGGAAAATTAAATTATAAAGATGCTGTTACTAATGCCAAAGAAAAGGATATTATTGTAAATACTATTTTCTGTGGCAGCTATCAGCAAGGTGTTTCTAGCAATTGGAAAAATGGTGCTCTATTAACAGGCGGAGAATACATAGCCATAGACCACAATAAGCAAGTAGTACATATAAATACTCCTTATGATGATGATATTATTAAACTCAATTCTAAATTAAACAAAACCTATGTATCCTATGGAACATTGGGTATTGCTAAAAAACAAAAACAAGTAGCACAAGATATGAATGCAATGGAATTAGAAGAGGAAGTGGTTGTAAAAAGAGC
>CALHVB010000040.1 GCA_938039345.1 uncultured Sediminicola sp. | reverse complement strand
TAGCGTTATTAAAGGCTAAAATAAGTATATGAAAAAAATAATTTTACTACTATCCCTTACTTGCTTATTTGCTTGTGGTACAAGTAAAACTGTAAGAACATCTAAAAAAATTATAAAAGGAGACTGGGTACTAAATACAATTAGTTATAGTGAATCCGGAACTTATAATGTAACTCTATTAAATGATGTTTCTAAAGAATGTTTTGAGAATAGCACTTGGCAATTTACACCTAATAATAATTCTGGCACTTACGCTATTAACAACACAAATTGTGCTGTTGGTGATCGCAATTTTATATTCACTATTCAAGAAGTAGACCCAGCAACAGGTTTGTATCATTTTTTATTAAAACCTTATAGCAAAAAAGTAACAAAATACGACAAAGTTGGTTTTAGGTTAAAACTTGCTGAGTTATCAGATACAAATATGGTTTGGCAACAAACCTTAACGGTAGAAGGAAAACCTTTTACTATCAGTATGAACTTTTCTAAGTAACAAACACGTATAAATTATACACATATAATTAATCCCCCGTAAAATTATAATTATGAATATCTATTTAAAAAAGAGTTTAAGAGTAACTTTAGCAATAGTATTAGCTATAAGTTTTACTAATTGTAAAACTGTACAAAATGCAAACAATAAACAAAAAGGTGCTGTAATTGGTGCCGCAGGTGGCGCAATTTTAGGAGCAATAATTGGTAATAATGTTGGTAAAGGCGGAAATGGTGAACTTGGTGCTGTAATTGGCGGTGTCGTAGGTGGTGGCGCAGGAATTCTAATTGGTAACAAAATGGATAAGCAAGCGCAAAAAATTGAAGAAGAAATACCTGGAGCCATTGTAGAACGTGTAGACGATGGTATTGTAGTAACTTTTGATGAAGAAAGCGGAGTTTATTTTGATACTAATAAATACAACATTAATGCAGCATCACAAGTAACATTAGATAAACTAGCAAATGTACTTGTAGAATATATAGATACCAATATACTTGTAGTAGGCCATACAGATAGTGCTGGTGCCGCAGAATATAATATGACGCTATCTAAAAACAGAGCGCAAACTGTTACCAGTTATTTATCTAGTCATGGAGTAGCAAGTAATAGATTTACAACAGAGTGGTTTGGAGAAACAAAACCTACACACGATAATTCTACTGCTGAAGGCAGGTTACACAACAGAAGAGTAAATATAGTTATCTTACCTAATGAAAAAATGGTTAAAGATGCTAAAATGCAATCTGGAGAAAATTAAAAGAATTAAGTTAATTATTTGGATTAACACAAAAGAGTTAAATATATTAGAGACCTTGTAAATTTACTTACAAGGTTTTTTTTATGATAAATTATATACAACTACATACTCAAATCGCTGAAAAGAGTATTAAAAACACTATTGAACTTTTAAACGAAGATTGTACTGTTCCTTTTATAGCTAGGTATAGAAAAGAAAAAACAGAGAATTTAGATGAAGTTCAGATAGGAGAAATTGTAACCTACAAAACACAATTTGAAACCTTAGAGAAACGAAAAAAAGCCATTTTAAAAGCTTTAGAAGAACAAGGAGTATTAACTGCCGAACTTACCAAAAAAATACAAACAACTACAGATAATATAGCACTAGAAGATTTGTATTTACCCTATAAAAAAAGCAGAAAAACAAAGGCAGAAACGGCTCGTAAAAATGGCTTAGAACCCTTGGCAAAAATAATAATGAGCCAGAATGCTAATGATATAGAGTATATAGCATCAAAATATTTAAATGATATTGTAGAAAATGAAGATGATGCTTTAGAAGGTGCCAGACATATTATTGCAGAATGGGTTAATGAACGTTTAGATATTAGAAATCAAATTAGGTATCAATTAGAAAAATTTGCGCAAATAAGCACCAAAGTAATAGCCTCAAAAAAAGAAGAGGAAAAAGCTCAAAAATTTAGAGATTACTTTAATTGGAGCGAAGCCTTAAACCGTTGTCCCTCGCATCGATTTTTAGCCATATCGCGTGCCGAAAACGAAGGGTATATTAGAGTAAAAATAGAGATTGATAATGAACGTGCGCTAGAAAAAATAGAACATCGAATTTTAAAATGTAGTAATGAATGTGCATCGCAAATAAAGCTAGCTATAGAAGATGCATATAAGCGATTGTTATTTCCATCGTTATCTAACGAACTACTAAAAAAGGCAAAAGAAAAAGCAGATGAAGCAGCCATTGCTGTTTTTTCTAAAAATTTAAAACAACTTTTATTAGGAGCGCCGTTAGGAGAAAAACGCATTTTAGCCATAGACCCAGGCTTTAGAACTGGCTGTAAGGTTGTTTGTTTAAGCGCACAAGGAGAATTAGAGCACAACGAAACTATTTACCCACATGCACCGCAAAACAACAGTACGGAAGCTATAAAAAAAATAAGCTCTTTAGCCGACGCCTATAAAATTGAAGCTATTGCTATTGGCGATGGTACTGCTTCTAGAGAAACTGAACAATTGGTAAAACGCATAGCATTTAAAAATCCTATAGAAGTTTTTGTAGTAAGCGAGGCTGGTGCATCTATTTATTCCGCTTCAAAAATTGCTAGGGAAGAATTTCCTAATTACGATGTTACTGTACGTGGTTCTGTTTCTATTGGGAGGCGTTTAGCCGACCCACTTGCCGAACTGGTAAAAATAGATGCTAAATCTATTGGCGTTGGTCAATATCAGCATGATGTTGACCAAAATAAACTAAAAACATCTTTAGATACAGTGGTAGAAAGCTGTGTAAATTCTGTTGGTGTAAATATTAATACCGCTAGTGTATCCTTACTAAGTTATGTCTCTGGTATTGGCCCTAAATTAGCTCAAAACATTGTAAATTACCGAAATGAAAATGGTCCTTTTCCTAGTAGATCAGCAATAAAAAAAGTACCCCGTTTGGGCGGAAAAGCTTTTGAGCAAGGCGCTGCCTTTTTACGTATTAAAGAAGCTAAAAACCCTTTAGACGATTCTGCAGTACACCCAGAGAGTTATGGTATTGTAGAACAAATAGCCAAAGATAAAGAAGTTACTATTACAGCACTCATTGGTAATAAAAACGAGTTACAGAAAGTAAATTTAGAAACCTATTGCACAACTACTATTGGGCTGCCTACTTTAAAAGATATTGTAAAAGAATTAGAAAAGCCTGGTTTAGACACCCGAGAAAAAGCAAAAGTTTTTGCATTTAATCAGCATATAAAATCGATAACAGATTTACAAGCGGGGCAACTACTTCCTGGTATTGTAAACAATATTACTAATTTTGGTTGTTTTGTATCTATCGGAATAAAAGAAAGTGGTCTAATTCACGTATCTAACCTTTCCGATACTTTTGTTAAAGATGTTAATGAGCATGTAAGCCTGCATCAGCAAATAATAGTAAAAGTTTTAGAGGTTGATGTGGCTCGTAAAAGAATTCAATTAGCATTGCATAAATAAATATTAGGTTAATGAAACATATCTTAATTATACTTATTTTTTGCTTGCTATCTACTTTGGCACGCAGTCAAAATAAAGCAAATACCTCAACACCAGAAACTACTTGGCAAACTTTAAAATACGATGTTAATACTATTTTTAAAAGTGTTGGCTATTCCTATAGCAGGCCCTTACATTGGCAAGGGAAGCAATGGCAAAATTTTGGAGTTATAGCTGCAGGTAGTGCTTCTCTTTTTCTTTTTGATGAAGCCTCGTCTGATTTCTTTAGAAGACAACAAAATAGTGTCCCCAATTTTATACGTAGTTATGGAGAAATGTATGGTAGCCCAGAAAATAATTATATGGTAACTTCTGGGGTATACCTAACAGGCTTATTTACTAAAAACGAAAAACTAAGAAGAACAGGAGTTCTTTTAATTGCTTCTGCCACATCGGCTGGTTTATTGCAACAAATTACAAAATCTGTAGTTGGGCGTTCTAGACCCGCAAATGATAAAGGAAAAGCTACTTTTTCTCCTTTTAACTCTAGCAGAAATTACCATTCTTTCCCATCTGGCCATGCAATGCTAGCATTTACAAATGCCTATGCTATTGGTAAACAATTTAAAAACCCTTGGGCAAAAGCTGGCATTTATACCGTTGGTTTAGTTCCTGGAGTATCTAGAATATGGGACGGTCAGCATTGGCTTAGCGATGTTGCCTTGGGAGTTGCCATTAGTATTTTTACGGTAGAATCTATAGATCGTTATTTAGATACCAAGTACCAACAAAAATACAACGACCAACAAAAAAGAATTAGTTGGAATTTAAATTTTACTCCCAGACAAATCGGAATTGTTGGTCAATTTTAATAATTAAATCTTATATATAAACTTACTTTAATAAGAAAGCTGGAATTTCGGTAAGCTCTTTAATTTGTATTCTTCTATAATATGCTTCTGCAGCTTCGGACTGAAACTGTATTTTTCCGCTTTTTACAGGTTCATATCCATTCTCTGTTCTTTTTTCGGCATTATTTAGTATCATTACTACATGTCCGTTTACAATA
>CALHVB010000039.1 GCA_938039345.1 uncultured Sediminicola sp. | reverse complement strand
TGACAAACTTTTTAAAACTTATTTTTAAAAAGTTTTTTTTATCATTCCTAAATCAACAATCTTATATGAACTTGCCGCCAGCACTACTCCGCTAACGGGCTGCAAACCTACAACCTTTTTATATTCTAACAACAAAATATATCAACTTTTTTTAAGCTTTTTTACAACTAAAACATAACTCGCTGATTATTGGATGTATGGAAATAAAAAAACGGACTTTAAAGATATAGGAAATATATATACCAAGCAAATGATTTTATTTATTTGTAGGTTTTTTCCACTTATTAGACAGTGATGCATAGTCATAATCTAATACAGACTTCTGTCGCTCTAGCCTATTTTCTGCAAAAGCTCGCTGCAAAATATCTTCTATTAGATAATCTTCGTGAACACTTTCTGGATGAAATTCTTCTTTAATACTAATCTTAAAGGCTTTTGCCGTTGCATTATACCAAAAAGCTCTCCATCCATTCCTCAACTCCTTTACTAGATTAAAAGATGTTGTTCCTGTTTGCCTATGTATTAGCTTTACTAAAATCTGTCCTTCGGTACGTGTTAGCTTTTTTAATTCTTCTGCAAACTCTCCTTCTATATACTTATGTACCTTTTTGGTATATTTTCTTTTTTTAGACTTTTTCTTAATCTGTGCTAAACTATCATTTAGCTCTACCAAACGTTCAGATGCCAATTTTGCATACGGATATACTTTTATCGTTTTTCTGCGGAGTATATAATAACGAAGCTTCTCTTCTCGTGAAGAAAATTTTAACTTACCAAAAATATATATCTCATCTAAAGATATAGAACTCCTGAATATAGAATCTCCATCTACTTTAATATATTCTTTAGCAATTGTATCTTTAGCTTGCTCTTTTTGAGCTAAACCAACAAAGGATATTAATACAAATAAAAATAATACAACTTTTTTCATCACAACTTAAAATCAAACCTCATACCAAAATTAACGATAAAGATATAATGTTATTATCAAATAAAAGTAATATCATTAAGTTTGTAATTAAAACATATTAAATGAGTACAAAGAATATTATTACAAAAAAGTCTCTAGCTTTTTTTGAAAAATACCTGAATAATGCTGCTCCTACTGGTTACGAATGGGAAGGGCAAAAATTATGGATGGATTATCTTAAACCTTATGTTGATACTTTTATAACAGATACCTATGGTTCTGCTGTTGGTGTTATTAATCCGGATGCCAAATATAAAGTTGTTATTGAAGGTCATTCTGATGAAATTTCATGGTATGTAAACTACATTACAGACGACGGTTTACTATATGTTATACGTAATGGTGGTAGTGACCACCAAATTGCTCCTTCTAAATGGGTAAATATTCATACTAAAAATGGTATTGTAAAAGGTATTTTTGGATGGCCTGCTATACACACTAGAAGCAATGCTAAAGAAGAACCACCAAAAATTGATAATATATTTATTGATATAGGTGCCAAAGATAAAGCTGAAGTTGAAAAAATGGGCGTTCATGTTGGTTGTGTAATTACGTACCCTGATACTTTTCATGTTTTAAATGATAATAAATTTGTTTGTAGAGCAATAGATAATAGAGCTGGTGGATTTATGATTGCCGAAGTTGCCAGATTATTGCACGAAAACAAAAAGAAACTACCTTTTGGTTTATACATTAGTAATTGTGTACAAGAAGAAGTTGGTCTACGTGGTGCTGAAATGATTACGCAAACTATTAAACCCGATGTTGCTATTGTAACTGATGTTTGCCATGACACTACCACTCCTATGATTGATAAGAAAAAGCAAGGACATACCGAAATTGGTGCTGGTCCTGTTATTTCTTATGCTCCTGCTGTTCAAAATAAATTGCGCGAGCGTATTATAGAAACTGCTGAAGAAAATAAAATTCCTTTTCAGCGCATGGCATCTTCTAGATACACCGGAACAGATACCGATGCTTTTGCATATAGTAATGGTGGTGTTGCTTCCGCATTAATATCTTTACCATTAAGGTATATGCATACTACTGTTGAAACTGTTCATAAAGATGATGTTGAAAATGTAATTAGACTAATCTATGAAACATTATTAAACATTAAAGATGGTGAAACTTTTAGCTATTTTGAATAATTAATATAAAACATAAGCCTCATTAATTTGAGGCTTTTTATTTATGAGTAACGTTATATCATTAAGGGTTGCCGATTTTTTAAAGAATTACCCTCCTTTTAATTTCATTCAAAAAAACAGATTACAAGAAATATCACAACAAGTAAAAGTGCTATATTTTGAAAAAGGGGATGAAATCTTTAAACAGGATAAAAAAACACAAGACATTTTTTACATTGTAAAAGATGGCGCAATTGGTCTGTACAGAAATGAAGATAAAACCGCTAAACTTATAGATATAAATGACGAAGGAGATATTTTTGGATTACGATCTATAATTTCTAAGGAAAATTATCATATGAGTGCTATTGCTGAAGAAGAGACCATATTGTATGGTATCCCCAGCTCTGTTTTCATTCTTAATTTAGAAAAAAACAAGAAGGTTCAGGAATATTTACTTTCTAGTTTTGCTTCTAACTCTAGTAGTTCTAAAACCACAATAAGCAATAGTATAAACTCCATAGGTGCTGATCAAGACAAAGACAACTTATGGGAGTTACAGCCCGTTAAATACACAAAAAAAGTAATAAGCTGCCTTCCTAATACTTCTGTAAAAAGTTTAGCTAAAACTATGTCTAAAAAAGACATTGGAAGCATTGTAATTGCAGAAAACGACATTCCTATTGGTATTATTACTGATTCTGATTTAAGAAAAAAAATTGCTACAGGCGATTACCCTATAGATACTTGCGCAAAAGATATTATGTCTTCTCCAGTTATAACGCAACCGCCCAATATTACAGTATCGCAGGCGCAAATGATTATGGTTAAATATAACATAAAGCATTTGTGTATTACAGCTGATGGTACCATTAACACCAATATCATTGGCTTTTTATCTGAGCATGATGTGCTAGTGTCCAAGGCTAGTAACCCGTCTGCATTAATAAAAGAAGCTAAACGATCTAAAAAAGTTAGTCAGTTACGAGAGATAAAGGTAAAAAGTACCGCCTTATTAAAAGGATATTTAGAACAAGATTTAAGAATAACACATATTTCTAAAATTATATCTGAAATTAATGACGTTCTTACGATTAGAGCTGTT
>CALHVB010000038.1 GCA_938039345.1 uncultured Sediminicola sp. | reverse complement strand
CTAAACACCAAAACATCAATTTTTGACAGAAACCGTGTTTATGGAGGCTTAGGGTTTCATTTAAATAAAAATATTAAACTGGAGGCTGGTTATATGAATCAGTTTTTTGAAACATCTGGTAGAGACCAGTTTAATATTATTGCATTTGTGAATTTTTAACTCACCCATTTCTACTCAAAAAGTTAAGCCTGATAATTCATCTATTATCAGGCTTAACTTTTTGTAAAACCATTTATCTACACTTCTTTAACTATTTATCTACAGAAGAGATAATAGTGAACCTATTAGGTCTATTATACCTAAACTTCATCCCTATTTTTGAGCTTTATAGGCACCCCAAATCAAAAACAACATGGAAAGAGTTTTACAATACAATGGCATCAATAGAGCATCAATATATACATCAATCCTATTTATGTTATGTATTGCCATATACAATCTAAAAGCTCAAGATAATTTCTTATGTACTAGTGACCTGTACCAAGTGGTAAACGGAAAAGAATTAAAAAAACTAGACCCTGTGAAAGGTACCTACGAATTAATAGGCACCTCTAGTTTTAGTTATAATGGCGCTGGGTTAAATAAAGAAGATGGTTATATCTATGGTATCTCCGGCAATAACTTAATTAAAATAAATAATACAGGAGAAGGTACTAATCTAGGAGCAATTAGTAACTTTTCTGCATTAAGTTATTCCGGGGATTTTGATACTAATGGAAACTGGTATTCCTTTAAAAAAAGTGGAAGTTCATTTATAATGAATACAATTGATGTTAGTAATACAAACTCAATAACAGCAATAGAAGATACTGCTACCGTATTACCTGGCGTTGGAACACCTGCGAATTGCGCAGATATATCGTACAATATACTTACTGGTAAGTTTTATGGGATGAATAGTGGTTATATAAATGAGTTTGACCCTATTAACAAAACAGTAAAAGTAATTGGCAATTATTACAACGTAGCAGATAGCGGAAGTTATGGTGCTGTATGGGCAGATAGCGATGGTAACGTGTATTTCTTTAATAATAAAACAGGAAACATATACAGAGCCTCTTTTAGCGCTAATGGTACTATAAACTCTTTTTCTTTTATATCTACTTCTGAGCCTAACGGTAGTAACGATGGTATCGGATGCTCATCGGCAACTGCGCCATCTTTCCCAGAAATATGTAACAATGGTATAGATGATGACAATGATGGATTAACAGATTGTGACGATCCTGATTGTTCCGAAAGTAGTAACTGTAAAATAACAGGCAACATTGTTTCTTCTAAAAAAGGAGTACATAATGCTATTGTTACGTACCAAGTATTTTTAACCAATGTTACTGGTAAAAAACAAACATTTACAGCTACAGAAACACTTCCGAACGGATTTAGATTTGTACAAGACACTATTGATTTTGATGCTAAAGGGTTTTCAGATTTTAAACTGCAGCCTATAGAAAATGAAGAAAATAATATTGTATGGGGCAATATAACATTAGAAAAGAACGAAACTGTTCGTATTGCCTATGATGTATTTATAGACCCAACTGTAGCAGCAGGACAATACACGAATAATTTTACACTATCGGATAATTTATTGCTAGAGAACAACCTACAAACAACAATTGAGGTAAATAGCAATTATACCCCAAAAGCTTATGAGTGCGAACCTGCATTTTATCAGGTTTACAAGAAAAAAGGAAAAAATACGCCCAATATGTATGGTAAATTAAACCCAGCTACGGGAGATTACGACCCTATTGCTGTAGCATCTGACTATGCAAATGGTTTAGGTTTTGATGTACACACAGGGTTAGTTTATGGTGCCAGTGGTAATAAATTTATTCAGTTAGATGCAGATGGTACTGTAATTTACAAAGGCATCAATTTTAACAAAAAAGTATACCGAGGAGATATCGATAATACAGGAAAATGGTATGGTGTAGATGGCAACGATATGGTAATTATAGACTTAAACACTATTTCAATAATAGCAAGACACGAAAACCAAGGTTTAATAGGTTGGGATATTGCCTTTAATAAAGACGGCAACTTTTATTCTGCTAGTGGTGGTAAATTATATAAATATGACACTACTACAAATACAAAATCTACCCTAGGTAATATTACAGGAGCAAATATCCCAACAACAGGCTATGGAGCACAATGGACAGGTTCCGATGGTTTTCTATACGCATCAAACAATAGTACAGGAAAAATAATTAGAATAAATGTTAACACGCTAGATGCCAGAGTAGTTTCATTCTCTATAGATGGACTATCTAAAAACGATGGTTTCTCTTGCCCAACTACTATCCCAGCTATCTATGGTTATGAGTATGGAGACAATAGCAATATACCCGAAGCTAAAATTTTAACCTACCAGCAAGATATAGGCTCCGATAATATTCCGGAAAACAATCTAGTTTGGCTAGGAAGTACATCTACCTACGATATAAATAATCCTGCAAATGCATTAGCAAATGGCGATTTAGATGATGGTGTTCGTGTTACAAACGTGGTTACCAATGGCGAAATTACGGTAACTATGGGTCTAAATTCTAATTTTAGTGCTACAGCCTATTACCTTATAGGCTTAGATTGGGACAATGACGGTATTTTTGATACTATCATAAATAAACACACTGCAATTAATGGTGCAAAAACTGTAACAGAAAAAATAAGTGTACCCACTAATTTTATGCACGGTAACGTAAACCTAAGAGCTATTATATCAGAAGACATACTTAACGATACTAATATTACCGGAAAAACCACTTCTTTAGGAGAAATAGAAGATTATGTATACAGTATAGCTATTCCAGAAATTTGTGATAATGGTGTAGACGATAATGGCAATGGTTTAATAGATTGCGACGACCCTTCTTGCGCAGCAGAAAACAATCATTGCACCTACACTACAACATCTGGCGGTAATGATGGTGGCTTAGAAAGTAATTCTAGATTAGCAGAAAAAATTGCAAAAAGAAATTACAATAGAACAAAAAACAACAAAAAAAACTTAAAAATTAATACTACTAGCAGAAACTTTAAAACCTACAAGAGAAGTTACAAAACTAACGCTAAAGTAAAATAAGATTTAGTAAATCTTGTACCCCAAGATGCTATACCTAATACAGAGACGTTTTTAAGCACGCCAAACGATTTAATAGATATTACTAATGCTACAGAAACTTTAGCCGTAGATTACTTTAACAAAAACGCGCGTAGAGGTTCTATTTTATCTACAAAATCTAACGATGGTGTATACGAGCATACCAAAGTAATCTGCGACCGTGTTATTGGCACTTCTATAGTAAACATTTGGCATGTAACCATGTACAAAACACAAAAACTAATAGTAACCAAACAAGAAAACAAAGACGGTACTATTGAATATAGTTGTAGTTTCTCTTTTTACGAAGATGAAACTAATACAGTACAGATAGAAAGCCACTGGAATTTATCTGATTACACACGTAATTCAAAATACTACAACTTTCAAATATGGGCAGATAATACCGCGAATTTAAAAGCCGTAGTAGAAAAAATTATAGAAAATATTGTAAGCACCTCAAAAACAGCTGTAGCATTTAAAGTTACAGAACTACCTACAGTTTTTGTTAAAAACGCTAGCTATAGCAACCATAAACTAAAATTAAATCTAATTAATTTATCGGGAGCTAAAGAAGTACAAATAAAAGGAAACTATTTAAGTACAGAAACAGATAATACTACACTGTTTAATAACAACTATAGATTATCTGGTGCAAAAGAAGAAACGTTTATTTTAGATACAGATGGCGTTTATGCTATGGGTATTACACTTAACGAATCTGACACTACGATATCTGATACTATTTATTTTGCTGATGGTGTTTGGGGCTTAGATATTGATGAGGCCGTGGAAGAAATTACTTCTTTTGATATTTACAAAGATGTACAAAGTAAAAATCCTGAAGACTTATACATAGAAAGAAGCATACAATTAAAAGGCACACTAAAAAATAAAATTGCAATCTACCGTTCTTTAAAATCAAATTTTGAAGGCACAGACATTTCTAACTACAAAGCGTTTAGATTAGAATCTAAAGGACTTCAAGGACAAGAAGTAGAAATAGTTTTTGTAGATAATACTATTACTGCATGGGAAGAGCAAGTTAGAGCACACATTGTATTATCTGATAAAAAACAAGAAAACTATATTGATTTTAATACCATTACTGAAGATAAGAATCAATTAAAAAATATATTTATGATTGTTTTTATTCTTCATAACAATAAAGAAGAAAATAAAACAATTTCTTTGGAATTTAATCGTTTAAGTTTTACAAACCTACTACCAGAAGTTACAGCACCCATAATTACCGAAACGGAAAAAGCTGTTGGTATTTACCCTAATCCAGTTAAAACTACAGCTACTATTAGATTTAATAATACAAAATCTAATACATACGAGTTTTACGTATATAATTTAAATGGAAAAGTAATTATTAACAAAAAAGGAGATATAAGTTCTGGATTAAATGAAATTACTATTGATAGAAAAAATAATCCATCTGGGGTTTATATCTACAAATTAATTTTAAATAAAGAAGACAGTAAAAAAGGAAAAATCCTTTTTCAATGATATGTTTTACCCCCCTATTTAACAACCATTTTTTTAAACCCATCGGTCATAAACTGTTGGGTTTTTCCTTTTTCATCTACATATATAATAAAAGCCTCTAATTCATTATTCTTAGATAGCAATTGCTTGGATTCTGGTAAATCCATAGCCATAAAACTGGTTGCATAGGCATCTGCAGCAGCACATGTATTCGCAATAACTGTTGTTCCTAAAATAGAAGAATTTTTGGTGTAACCAGTTTTAGGGTTTATAGTGTGTACATACTTTTCGCCCGTTACTTTATCTATTCTAAATTTTCTATAATTACCCGATGATGCTAAGGCCTTATCTTTTATATTTAATAATACCTTTGGGCTACTTCTATTTTCTCCTTCTGGATCATCTACTCCTACCAACCAAGGCTTTTGCTTTATTGTATTTTGCCCTTTCGCTACAATTTCCCCTCCTAATTCTATTAAATAATTATCAATATTCTTTTTATCTAAAAATTTTGCTAAGCAATCTAATGTATACCCTTTGGCTACAGCATTAAAATCAAAATAAATATTAGGGTATAATTTTTTAACCGTATTAGCATTAGTTATACTTACTTTAGAAAAACCAACATACTGCAAAATACTATCTACCATGGTACTATCTAATTTCACTTGTTTTCCTGGCCCAAATCCCCAAGCATTAGCCAATGCCCCTACAGTAGGATCAAAATAACCGTCTGTAGCCGTATAAACCTCATTAGATAACTTAAAAACATCTTTAAACATAGCATCTACTACAACAGTAGTATCTCCTTTATTTATTTTAGATATATCTGAACTTGGCATATACGTAGACATAGATTTGTTTACCACTGTAAATACGGAATCTATTTCTTTTTTAAAATCTAACTCTTTATTGGCTAAATAAATAATAGTATACGATGTTCCTAAAGCAGGACCACTACTTGTATTTTTATATATTTTTGGCGCCTCTGTTTTACAAGAAACAATACCCATTAAAAATAATACAACTGTTATTTTTTTCATCTTAATCTATTTTTATAAGTCCGTCATAATCCACAATGTAGGGCTCATTTAAATATACTGGTAAGTTATAATCTTCTGCATTTACCAAACCAACACCAGCATAAAAAGTATCGGCTTCAAACTTTATGGCATGGTCTCTCATTTTTTCTAAAGCTAAGCCATCAAAATTTTTGGGATCGTTAGGGTATACAATCGCTTTTACCACAATAAAATGAAGCTTTTTATCTTTTAAGCAAACATACTGTGGATTCTTTTTAAGCTCACTATTAATTGCCATAAACTCAAAGCCATTTTCTTCTAATTGCTTGCCAACAATATTCATAGCTAAATTATGTAATTCTTGCGCTGTAAGTGCTTTACTCATGCTGCAAAAATAATACAATAGAATGAGTAGTAACGGAGTCTTTCCTATTCATTTTTAATGGCACTATTTTTTATGTAATTGTTTTTTTAGTATTTTAATGTTTAAAATGTAGATTATGAAAACAACACCTCGTTTAGAAGTTGCTTTAAAAAAATTATATATTGCTTTTCATAACAACACATTGAATCCTGAGTGTTGTAAACAATGTGCTGTAGGCAACATTTTAGACCATACGGATGCATGGAAAAACCTGTCGGATGCTCATGGAAGTTTAACCCTTAACTATGTTGGCACAGTACACCAAACATTAGGCAGAAAATTTAATGGATATACTCCTTTGGAACTATTAAAAATTGAAGCTACTTTTTTAAAGGCTTGTGGTTTTAAATTACCATTACATCACAAGCACAAAAAACCTAATAACCCCACTGATAAAGAAGTTCTTTTTAATGGATTATCGGCTGTAGTTTCTTTACTGTGTAAATTAGACCATATCTCAAATGTAATGGACTACACAAAGCTGTTTGAATATAAAAAGAAACAGCAGATAGAATTTTCTATCTAAAATAATAGATTTAATAAACGTAAAAACCCAACATTAAATGTTGGGTTTTTACGTTTATTTAGATTTCTGTCTTTACAGAAATAGTATTGTTTTCTATCCTCCAAAGTCATCAAAACGGATATGCTCATCTGGAATACCAAAATCCTCACCCATTTTTTGTACTGCTTTGTTCATTAATGGAGGTCCACAGAAATATAATTCTATATCTTCCGGAGAATCGTGCTTACTTAAATAATTATCAATAACACAATTATGTATAAATCCTACGAAACCGTCTCCTGGTGCATCTATATCTTCTTTTACTTTCCAATTATCTTCTTCCATTGGTTCAGATAATGCTAGGTAGAACTTAAAATTAGGGAAGTTCTTCTCTAACTCATAGAAATGGTCTAAGTAGAATAATTCTCTTTTAGAACGTCCACCATACCAGTACGTAACTTTTCTGTCTGTTTGCAATGTTTTAAATAAGTGATATAAGTGCGAACGCATTGGTGCCATACCTGCACCACCACCTACGTATAACATTTCTGAATCTGACTCGTTAATGAAGAATTCTCCATAAGGTCCAGATATTACCACATCGTCTCCTGGTTTTAAACTAAAAATATAAGAAGAAGCAATCCCAGGGTTAACATCCATCCAACCGTTTTTAGCACGATCCCATGGTGGCGTAGCAATACGCACATTTAACATAATTTCTCTACCTTCAGCTGGGAAAGAAGCCATAGAGTAAGCTCTTTCTACCAACTCTGTATTTTTCATTGTTAAAGGCCAAAGGTTAAACTTATCCCATTCTGCCTTAAACTTATCTGGAGTCTCATGTTCTTCTGGGTGCGCTGTAATATCTATATCAGCATACTTAATTTCACATTCAGGAATTTCAATTTGAATATACCCTCCTGCTTTGTATCCCATATCTTCAGGAATCTCAACAACAAATTCTTTAATAAAAGAAGCAACGTTATAGTTACGAACTACTTTACCAGCCCATTTTTTAATTCCGAAAACTTCTTCTGGAATTGTAATTTCCATGTCTTGCTTTACTTTAACTTGGCAAGCTAAACGTGCACCATGGTTTAATTCTTTTTTAGAGAAATGCGGTGTTTCTGTTGGTAAAGCTTCTCCACCACCAGATAATACGTGACACTCACATTGGATACAAGTACCACCACCACCACATGCAGATGGTAAAAATACTTTTTGATTTCCTAATGTAGAAAGTAAAGAGCTACCAGAGGCTACTTCTATTTTCTTTTCTCCGTTAATTGTTATGGTTACAGGCCCTGATGGCGATAACTTCTCTTTTGTAAAAAGTAAAAGTGCCACCAATATTAACAATAATATCATAAATGCTATTACTGTTATTGTTATTGTTCCTAGAGTACTTGTAGCTAAAATCATTCTTACTCGTTTATAGCATTAGTATAAGAAATTGCATTTTCATCAACTTCTTCGTTAATTTTCTTTTCTTCAACTTTTTCAGCAGTATTCTTTTCTACTGCTTCAGGAGCTTCATCACCGCCAGTTAACATTCCACCAAAACTTTGGAAACCAATTCCCATTAGACCCGTAATGATAAAAGTAATTCCCAAACCTCTTAATGGTGCTGGCAAATTAGAATATCTAATTTTTTCGCGAATAGCTGCTATAGCTAATATGGCTAAAAACCATCCGATACCAGAGCTAACTCCATAATTAAATGCCAAACCTAAAGTTTGAATATCTCTAGATTGCATAAATAATGAGCCTCCTAAAATAGCACAGTTTACAGCAATTAATGGTAAAAATATACCTAATGAGTTGTATAGTGATGGAGAGAACTTCTCTACCACAATCTCTACCAATTGTACCATTGTTGCTATAGTAGCAATAAAAAGTATAAATGATAAAAAACTAAGATTATAATCTGCATATTCTGGTCCTAACCAAGCTAATGCACCATCTCTAAGTAAATACTGATCTAACAACCAGTTTAATGGTACTGTAACAGCTAGTACAAATATTACAGCTGCACCTAAACCAACTGCTGTTGCTACTTTTTTAGAAACTGCTAAATAAGAGCACATCCCTAAAAAGACAGCAAAAACCATGTTGTCTATAAAAATTGATTTAAAAAATAATTCTATATGTTCTAACATCTCTGTTTATTATTTTTTTATTAATTAGTTTTCTTCTACTAATGCAGGGTTACGAGAACGTTGTACCCAAATTATAATACCTACTACGATTAAGGCTGCTGGTGGGATAATCATAAAACCATTATTCTCGTATCCAGTTGCGTATAATCCTGTTTTATTTACAGGGTCTCCCAATACTTTATAACCAAATAAAGTACCCGAACCTAAAAGCTCTCTAAAGAACCCAATAATTACTAAGATAATACCATAGCCTAAAGAGTTACCAATACCATCTAAGAAAGATCTCCAAGGTTTATTTGCTAATGCAAAAGCCTCAAAACGTCCCATGATAATACAGTTAGTAATAATTAAACCTACGAATACTGATAATGTTTTACTTAACTCATAAGCAAATGCTTTTAGCACTTGATCCACTATAATTACTAAAGTTGCAACTACAATTAATTGCACTATAATTCTAATTTTAGAAGGAATAATGTTACGCATTAATGATATTACTACGTTACCCATACCTAATACAAACATTACGGATACTGCCATTACAATTGAGGCTTTAAGCTCTGCTGTAATTGCTAATGCCGAACATATACCTAATACTTGTATGGTTATTGGGTTGTTATCTGCTAACGGATCTAATATAAGATTCGTGTCTTTTTTTGAAAGTAGTCCCATAGTTTATTTTTTAGCTCTTATGGTTTCTAAATAAGGTTTGTAAAGATTTACACTCTCTTTTATCATTGCAGAAACACCGTTACCAGTAATGGTTGCACCAGCTAATGCATCTACTTCGTTATCATCTTTAATTTTGTTTACAGGATCATTATTTCCTTTGGCTACTTTAATACCTATAAAAGAATCTCCACTAAGGATTAATTCTCCTTTAAAGTCATCCATAAAATAACGTTGCTTAATATTAGCTCCTAAACCTGGCGTTTCTCCTTTATGATCAAAGTATACGCCTTGTACCACTAAGTTTTCATCTACTGAGATAAATCCCCATATAGCATCCCAAAGTCCTTTTCCGTACATTGGAATTACATATGATTTTCTACCGTCTTTTTCTCCTATGAACAAAGGTAACTTAGGTGTTTCTCCTTTTTTAGAAATTGCAATCTCTTTTTTAAGGTCTATTAAATATGCAGCGTCATTTTTGGTTACTTTATCACCTTCTATAACTATTTGCTCTTTAATGTATTTTGTAAATTCTGCTTCAACCTTATCTGTTGGCACAAAGTATACACTTCCTTCATCATCTCCATTTTCACTAACTCCCATTGCGTAAAGAATGTTTTGTTGTTTTTCAAACTTTTCATTCTCACTAATTCTATCTTTTAGACTCGATGCAGCAAAGGCTAAAACCGAACCTACTATTACTAC
>CALHVB010000037.1 GCA_938039345.1 uncultured Sediminicola sp. | reverse complement strand
TTATTTTTTTAAAAAACAGTTATATATTATTTGTATATTAAATATAATAATTATCTTAGCCCCGATTTATGAAAGCAACACAAAAATATTTCTGGAATGGTTTTAACTTTTACTTCTTTTTTAAAAGAAGTACGGGACTGTTCTAACATATTTTAAAAATATATAATAGAAAAAAAGTTCCGATAGAAATCGGAACTTTTTTTTTATATAAAATTGAAGTATAGTGTATTTGGTTTATGTTGTGCTAATTAGGAAGTTATAAATAATAATGAGTTTAAAAATAGCAATACAAGGTATAAAAGGTTCTAACCATCATCAGGTGGCTAAAACATACTTTGGTGACGCCGTAGTTGTAGAAGAATGTATGTCTTTTGATAGTTTGGTAAATAGCTTGCTAACCAAAGAATCGGATCAAGGTATTATGGCAATAGAAAATTCTATTGCAGGTTCTATTATTCCTAATTATGCTTTAGTTTTTAATAATGATTTACACATTATTGGAGAGTATTATTTAAATATTCACCATAATTTAATGGTGTTAAAAGGGCAAAAAATAGAGGATATTAAAGAAGTGCATTCTCATCCTATGGCATTGTTACAATGTAAGAAGTTTTTTAAGCAGTATCCTAGTATTAAATTGGTAGAAGATATAGATACAGCAGAGACCGCTAAGAGAATTCAAGATAATCAGCTTAAAAATATAGCGGCTATTGCACCTAGAGTAGCTGCAGATTTGTACGATTTAGAAATAATTTCGGATGATATACAAACGATAAAAAATAATTCGACTCGATTTATTATCGTAAAAACAAAAAATGAAGAGTTGCCAGAGGCAGAGATTAATAAAGCATCATTGCGTTTTGTTTTAGATCATAAAAGAGGCAGCTTGGCAACGGTGTTAAATGTAATGAGCGATTGTAGTTTAAATTTAACAAAGATACAGTCATTACCAGTAATAGAGCAGCCATGGAAATATGCCTTTTTTGTAGATGTTACTTTTGATGCATATGAGAATTTTGCAAAAGCAAAGGCATTATTAGAAATAATGGCAGAAGAATTTAGAATATTAGGAGCTTATAAAAACGGACGGCTATGATTAGTACAGCTGATAGATTAAATACGATAGAAGAATATTACTTCTCTAAAAAATTAAGAGAAGTACGTGGTTTAGTTACGGCTGGTAAGCCTATTATTAATATGGGAATTGGTAGTCCGGATTTAGCACCCTCTAATGAAGTTTTAGAAGCTATAAAAACAGCGGTTTTAGATAAAGGAGCACACCAGTATCAAAGTTATCAAGGTTTGCCAGAATTAAGAGAGGCTATAGCAGACTTTTATAAGGCAAGCTTTAATGTTGCTCTAAATCCTATGGATGAGGTGCTACCATTAATGGGTTCTAAGGAAGGGATTATGCATATTAGTATGGCATTTTTAAACCCTGGGGATGAGGCATTAATACCTAATCCAGGCTATCCTACCTATACATCTGTTACTAATTTGGTAGGAGCAAAACCTAAATATTACAACTTAAAAGAAGCTAATAATTGGTTTCCAGATTTAGAAGAGTTGGCAACGCAAGACTTGTCTAAAGTAAAAATTATGTGGTTAGGATATCCGCATATGCCAACAGGAGCTACGGCAACTATAGAACAGTTAAAAGAATTGATTAATTTTGCACGCCAGAATAACATACTATTGGTGAATGATAATCCATATAGTTTTGTGTTAAATAACAATCCGAAGAGTATTTTGGAGATACAAGGGGCAAAGGAAGTAGCGTTAGAATTAAATTCGCTAAGTAAAACTTTTAATATGGCAGGTTGGCGTGTAGGAATGGTTATGGGAAGTAAGCCAAACATTACTGCGGTATTAAAAGTAAAAAGTAATATGGATTCTGGAATGTTTTATGGCGTACAAAAAGGAGCTATAGCGGCATTAAAGAGTGGTAAAGAGTGGTTTAGTAAATTAAATGCAATATATGCTTCTCGTAGAGAATTAATGTATACGTTGGCAGATAAATTAAACTGTATATATGATAAAAATGCGGTAGGTATGTTTGTTTGGGCTAAGTTACCAGAAGGCATATCATCGGCAGAAGAATTTGTAGATAGTGTATTGTACGATAAAGATATATTTATAGCTCCCGGAACTATATTTGGTAGTAATGGAGAAGGGTATATACGATTTTCTTTATGTGTAACAGAAGATAAAATTAAAGAAGCAATAGCAAGGTTTTAAATTAGGATAAAGAAGAATAGGTAATTGTTTTTCTTTTATTGAAGTAATATGAATGTATTTGTAGTTGGTATAGGGTTAATAGGAGGTTCCATGGTAAAGGACATTAAAGGGTTTTCCTCTGATGTTACTATATATGGGATTGATATTAATGATGCACATTTAGAAGAAGCTTTGTCGTTAAATATTATAGATGTTAAAGCTACTTTTAAAGATTTAGCCATTGCCGATATTGTGATTGTTACTATACCAGTAGATATAATGGTAGTAGAATTGCCAAAGATATTAGATATTATTTCTGATGATGCAGTAGTTTTAGATGCAGGCTCTACCAAATCATTAATTTGCAAAACGGTAGAAAATCATCCAAAAAGGAGAAATTTTTTAGCTTGTCATCCAATAGCAGGGACCGAGTTTTCTGGACCTTCGGCAGCTATTAAAGGATTGTATAGCGGAAAGACAAATATTATTTGCGAAGTAGAAAAAACAGCATTTAAATTACAGGAAAAGGCATTAGCTTTGTTTCAGCAAATGGGAATGCGTATTAGGTATATGAATCCGGAAGCGCATGACAAGCATATAGCATATGTTTCACATTTGTCTCACATTAGTTCTTTTATGTTGGGCAAAACAGTTATAAATAAAGAAAAGAACGAACGCGATATTTTTGATATGGCGGGGAGTGGTTTTGAAAGTACAGTGCGCTTGGCAAAAAGTTCCCCAGCAATGTGGGCACCAATTTTTAAGCATAACAAGCAAAATGTAATAGAAACCCTAGAGGAATATATCTCTAATTTAGATGCTTTTAAACAAATGCTTTTAGAAGACGATTACGAAGGTATTTACAGAGAAATGAACAATACCAATAGGATAAAAGAAATATTAACAGGAATACCACTAAATAAAAAATAGGTAAAGTAATGGAAAATTCAAAACAAATGAGAACATGGTTGGATGATATGAACCTAGATCATCCACTAGTAATAGCAGGGCCATGTAGCGCAGAAACCGAGGAGCAAGTGCTGAAAATTGCACACGAACTAAAAGATACTGATGTTAGTTATTTTAGAGCAGGTATATGGAAGCCAAGAACGCGCCCTGGTAATTTTGAAGGAGTAGGAGCTTTAGGCTTAAAATGGTTGCAAAAAGTTAAAGAAGAAACAGGAATGAAAACCTGTACGGAAGTAGCTAACGCAGCACATGTAAAATTAGCTTTAGAGCACGATATAGATTTGTTATGGATTGGAGCTCGTTCTACAGTTTCACCATTTATTATGCAAGATATTGCAGATGCATTAGAAGGAACAGATAAAATAGTATTAGTTAAGAACCCTGTAAATCCAGATTTAGCATTATGGTTAGGTGGTATAGAGCGTTTACATACCGCTGGTATTAAAAAGTTAGGAGCAATACATAGAGGTTTTTCTACATACGAAAAAACTAAGTATAGAAACACACCAGAATGGCAATTAGCAATTGATTTCCAAACTAAATTTCCAGACTTACCTTTAATAAATGATCCTTCTCATATTACAGGAAATAGAGAAATGATTTTTGATGTATGTCAGACAGCATTAGATTTAAATTTTGATGGATTAATGATTGAAACTCATTTTGATCCAGATAATGCTTGGAGTGATGCTGCACAGCAAGTAACACCAACAAAATTAGTTGAGATTATGAAGGATTTAAAAATCCGTAAAGAATCTGGACAAGAAGAAGCGTTTAAAGCTGAGTTAGGTAAATTACGTGCCCAGATAGATGTTATCGATAATCAGGTAATTGATGTTCTTGGGAAAAGAATGAAAATTTCTGATACTATTGGGGCACTTAAAAAAGAGCAAAATGTTGCTGTTTTACAAAGCGACAGATGGAATACAATTTTAGGTAAAATGATTCTTGAAGGAGAATCTAAAGGATTAAGCGAGGAGTTTGTTTTAAAAATGTTTAAAGCAATTCATCAAGAATCTATTAATCATCAAGAGAAAGTCTTAAAGGCTTAAGAAAATAAATAAGTGGTATTAAAAAATCCCAGCAGAGATGCTGGGATTTTTTGTTTCGCTTCATAAGTATATGATTTTTTAAATATATATCGGGTAATAAAAATACCTTGTCCATCTCCTTTGCCTCCTTCACTTTCTACAGCACTGGTTACAAAAGCAAGTTCCCATCCTTCGGCAACCATAGTATTTATTTTTGAAGTTATAATAGCATCATTAGCTGCAATATTTTGGAAACGAATACCGCCAATATTGTAAAAATTAAGAAGTTTAGTTTCATCAAAACCTTTAACTCTTATTTCTCCACGTTTAGATTTGTTACGCGTATTATCTTCTTCGGTTTGT
>CALHVB010000036.1 GCA_938039345.1 uncultured Sediminicola sp. | reverse complement strand
CTAAATTGCTTTAATATGGTCATAACTCTACTACTCATGTCACCATATAGTGGGTAGTTAGATGAAAAAACATGGATATTGTTGGCTTTGCAGAATTTTTCCCATTTAAAAATGGGTGCGCCCATGGGTAAATTAAGAGTTTTTGCTTCATCACTTCTAGATATAACACAACCATCGTTATTAGATAAAATAGCAATAGGTTTATTGCGCAAACTAGGGTTAAAAACCCGTTCGCAAGACGCATAAAAATTATTACAATCTACCAGTGCATACATGTGCATAAAGGTACGAGATTTTGCATATTTTTGCGGTAATGGAATTGCCTAAAAAATTACAGCAAAAACTAGATGAGCGAAAAGCTAATAATGCCTTTCGTAAGCTTCAGGTAAAAAGTACTGTAATAGATTTTTCTTCAAATGATTATTTAGGGTTTTCTAAGTCTGAATTGCTATTTAGAAAAGCACACGATTATTTAATAGCAGAGGGTATAAAAGTAAATGGTGCTACGGGGTCTAGGTTAATTTCGGGAAATTCTTTGTTGTATACCGAGTTAGAAGCTAAGATTAGAGAACTTCATAATACCGAAGCGGCTTTAATTTTTAATTCGGGCTATGATGCTAATGTGGGATTTTTTGAAGCTGTACCGCAACGTGGAGATATTATTTTGTATGATGAATATATACATGCCTCTATAAGGGATGGTATTCGTTTGTCTAATGCCAAATCATATAGGTTTAAGCATAATAATTTAGAAGATTTAGAAACTTTAGTACTTAGACATTCTAAGGGTGTTTTAGATTATAATATATATGTAGTAACAGAATCTGTTTTTTCTATGGATGGCGATTCTCCAGATCTAAAAAAAATGGCGAACCTATGTGTAAAAAACAATACTTTTTTAGTAGTTGATGAAGCACACGCTATTGGAGTTTTTGGAGAAAATGGTGTAGGCTTAGTTCAAGAATTAAAATTAGAACAAGCTATTTTTGCTCGTATTGTTACTTATGGTAAGGGAATGGGGTGCCATGGAGCAGCTATTTTGGGTAGTATATCTTTAAAAGAATATTTGGTAAATTTTGCAAGGAGCTTTATTTATACCACAGGTTTGCCGCCACACTCATTAGCAACAATTGGCTCTGCGTATGATTTGCTTTTTAATATAGAAGGGAAAGAAAACAGGAAGCAATTAGTACAAAACATTCAGTTTTTTAAAGAGCAATTAGTAGCATTAGGTTTAGAAGATAAATTTATAGAAAGTAATTCCGCCATTCATTGTTGTATTATATCTGGTAACGATAAAGTAAAACGAATAGCAAGTAAATTACAAGAAAAAGGGTTTGATATAAAACCAATACTTTCGCCAACTGTACCTAAAAAAGAAGAGCGTTTACGCATATGTTTGCATAGCTATAATACACAAGAAGAAATAGTAAGTTTGCTAAAGCAACTAGTAAATATAGAAGTATGAGTAAAGAGTTTTATAAGCTAGGGGCATTTGAATATAATGCTGATGTACAGATTATAAAAGGAAAATTAGAATCTGAAGGGATTGTTGTTTTTTTACGAGATGAAAATATTATAAACTCTGACCCATTAGTTAGTAATGCTGTAGGAGGTATTAAATTAGAAGTATACGCAAGAGATAAAGAAAAAGCACTTAAAATTTATAATCAAATACGAAATTATGCGAGAGACGATAATGGAGAATTTATAGTTTGTCCTAATTGTAAAAGTAAAAGGTCTGAGGTGTATTATAGTCGTAAAACTATATTTTATAAATTGTTCCCTTTTTTTGAGAAAAGAAAATATAAGTGTTTATCGTGCGAAATGATAACGATGCCAAATTAGAATACATAGTAAATGAAACAAATATTTGTTACAGGAATATCTACCGAAGTAGGAAAAACAATAGCGTCTGCAATTATAACGGAGGCTTTAGAGTCAGATTATTGGAAGCCAGTGCAAGCGGGAGAATTAGATAATTCGGATAGCCATAAAATAGCAGATTTAATTAGTAATACTAAAACTACTATTCATAATAATAGCTACGCATTAAAAATACCTATGAGTCCGCATGCGGCAGCAGAGATTGATAATGTAACGATAGATGTAAACAAAATTGTTGAGCCAAAAACTAATAATAATTTAGTAATTGAAGGTGCTGGGGGCTTATTAGTGCCTTTAAATGATAGCGCTACTATTTTAGATTTAATAAAACCTTCTTATAAAGTTGTTGTCGTTTCTAGGCATTATTTAGGAAGTATTAATCATACACTGTTAACTATAGCGTTATTAAAGCAAAAAGGCTTTAATGTGTCTGTAATCTTCAGTGGAGATAAACATCCTACAACAGAAAGTATTATTTTAAAAAAGACAGGTGTAGAGCTAATAGGAAGAATAGAAGAAGAAAAAGAGTTTAATAAGGAAGTAATAAAGAAATATGCTACTACATTTAAGCATAATTTAGAATTACTTTAATCTATAAAATATTTGAGCATTATCAACAGTAGTTAGTTTTTTATAATGTTTGCTTAAGTAAGCGTTCATGTATTCATTTTCTTCAACTAGTTTTTTATCAAAACAACCTCTATTTTTTTTAGCTATAATTGTTTTAGGTTTAATTTCCTCCATAATATGTTTAATTTCCTCCATGGAATTTTTTCTAGGGTTTTTATAAAGAGGAAATAATTCATCTCTACAAATATTACTAGGATGTGTTGCTGCTTTCGTAATAGGTTTTTTATCTAAGATCCAATATCCAATATGGTATGTTAAAAATAAAATGTTTTTAGTATCTAGGTTGTACGTTTTTATATACTCAGTAACAGTAAAACCTTCGCCATTATAAAAAGTATTTTTTTCTATTTTGTTTTTACAAATATTTACATATTCTAGATAAGTTTCAACAGGTAGTAAAAGTAGCAGAATAGTAATGTATGGCTTGTAGTTAATTTTTTTTAAGAATTCTATTTTACTTATTAATATCCCTATTAATATAATTAAAACAGGGTGTAGTTGTATTAAATAATGACCGTTTATTTTACCGCTTTTTATAAAAGAAAAAACAATCCCTATAATGGTTGCTATTAAAATTTTAATAGTAATGTCTTTAAAATTTAAAAGCTTTTTTTTCCATGAAAAAAGGAAGAAGACACCTAAAACAACACATATGGGGACAAATTTAAAAACAGAATAACGTTTTGCATTGGCATCTACGTATTTTAAAGGAGCTAAAATTACAGAGTCCCACCAGATTTCAGTATTGCCATTACTATAATAAGGAACTACTGTAAGTAATATGGTAACAAGTATTCCAAGACCAAGAAGTAAGGCATTTAAAAATGCTTTTTTGTATTCCTTTATTTGTAGTTTTAAATAAAATAAATATATACCTAAAAAAAATATAACGTATGTCATATTTAATTTTGTCATTAAAGATAGTCCCATAAAAACACCAGCTATGAATACCCAATGATGTTTATTGTATTTCGTAATTAAGTATAATCCAGGCATAAAGAAAACAACACAAAGGTGTTCGGACATTACGCCTTGTAAACTTCCGAACATACTTTGTAAGCAGATGCAACAAATAGCAATCCAGAAACTAACTTTTTTAGTGGTTAGTAGTGTTGCTGTTTTATAAGAAAAGAGAGCTGTAATAGCTACAATTAAAGCTCCAAAAAGACGTATTGCAAAAAAGCTCTTTCCAAAAGTATATATTAGAGAAGCAAATACTAGAAAAATAATTGGAGGTTTTAGATCCCATAATTCCGTATAAGGTAAATGTCCATCTACCAATGATTGTCCCATTAATATAAAAGTACTCTCATCGCGATCTATATAATCTCTAAAGAAAAAAGGAAACCTTATAAAAAAGGAAACAGCAAAAAGCCAAATAAAAACACTGCTATCTTTTAAATTTGTGTAAATCGGAGTTATGTAATTTATTATTTTATGAAGCATTAATAAGTTTAAGTTAATTTGCCATCTTTGCAAGATATATAAAAAAAGAATTTTACAAATTCCATGGAGTATAAAAATCTTTCTGAAAGAGATAAAAAGTATATCTGGCATCCCTTAACTCAGCATAAATTACATGCTAATATGTTGGCTATTGTAAAAGCAAAAGGGGCTTTGTTGTACGATGAAAATGGGAAAGAATATATAGATGGTATAGCATCATGGTATACTTGCATGTATGGGCATTGTAATGAAGCAATTGTAGAAAAAGTGTACCAACAAATGCAACAATTAGATCATGTTGTGTTTAGTGGTTTTACGCATGAGCCTGCTGTTAAGTTGTCTGAAACGTTAATAAACATACTTCCAGATAATCAAGCTAAAATTTTCTTTTCAGATAATGGATCTACGTCTACAGAAATCGGAATTAAAATGGCATTGCAATATCATTCTAATAAAGGAGAAAAACGCAATACCATCTTAGCTTTTGAAAACGCTTTTCATGGCGATACCTTTGGAGCTATGTCTGCTTCCGGATTATCTGTTTACAATGGTCCTTTCGAAGATTTTTTTATTGATATAGAGCGTATTCCAGTTCCTTCTAAAGAAAATATAAATAGCATATTAGAAAAACTTACAATGCTTTTAAAAGAGAAAGCAATTGCAGGTTTTATATATGAACCTTTGGTACAAGGAGCAGCGGCTATGCAAATGCACGATGCCGAAGGTTTAGCTAAAATTCTAAAGTTGCTAAAGCAATATAAGGTTATAACTATTGCAGATGAGGTTATGACAGGTTTTGGAAAAACAGTTACTTATTTTGCATCGGATCAGATTACAGAAAAACCAGATGTTATCTGTATGTCTAAATCGCTTACAGGAGGTTTGGTGCCTATGGCGATTACAAGTTGTACACAGGATTTATATGATGCTTTTTATGATGATGAAATTTCTAAAGGATTGTTTCATGCGCACACATATTCTGCAAACCCAACAGCATGTGCGGCAGCTTTAGCCAGTATAGAGTTGTTGCAATCTAGTGAGATGCAAGCAAATATAAAACGTGTAATAGCATCGCATCAGCAGTTTGATGCTGAGATTAAAAATCACCCTAAAGCTGCAAGAACAAGACAAACAGGTATTATCTATGCGTTGGATTTAAATATAGAAATGGAGCGTTACGGAAATGTGCGCGATAAATTGTTTAAACATTTTATGGATGATGGTGTGTTTTTACGTCCATTAGGGAATACAATATATATTCTAGCGCCCTTTGTAATTACCAATGAGCAGTTACAGAAAGTGTATACAAGTATTAAATCATTATTAGATATATTTTAGATAGATGAAAGAGCCAATTTCTATCACAGCTATAGCTTCTATCTCTCCATTAGGAAATTCTTTAAAAGAAACATGGGAGAATTACAATGGCGACCACCATATGTTGTCCAAAGGAGCATTTGGAGAAACAAATGTTTGGGCTGGTTTTTTATCTTCTCAAGAAGCAAAAGAAATAGAAATATTAAAAGAATCTGACCAAAAATATAAAGATTTAGATAATAGTGTTTTGTATGCCATATACGCATCAAGAAAAGCTGTGGCGCAAGCAGGTTGGCAAGCTACTGATGATTTTGGAATTAATATAGGTTCCTCTCGTGGGGCAACATCACTTTTTGAGAAGTATCATCAAGAATTTTTAGAAAAAAATAAGACATCTACATTGTCTTCGCCTACTACAACTTTAGGAAATATTGCCTCTTGGGTAGCGCACGATTTACAAACCAAAGGACCAGAAATATCGCATTCTATCACCTGTTCTACTGCATTACATAGTTTGTTAAATGGTGTAGCTTGGTTACAATCTGGTATGGCAAATCAGTTTTTGGTAGGAGGTAGTGAGGCTCCTTTAACACCTTTTACAGTAGCGCAAATGAAAGCGCTAAAAATATATTCTAAAGAAGAAGGAAAATACCCTTGTAGAGCTTTAGATTTAGAGAAGACCAAAAATACAATGGTATTGGGAGAAGGTGCTTCTATTGCCTGTTTAGAAAAAGGTGAAAAAGATAATGCATTAGCTAAAATAGCCGGAGTAGGTTATGCAACAGAACTATTAAAACATAATATATCTATATCCTCAGATGCGCAATGTTTTCAACGTTCTATGCAAATGGCGTTAGGAGATTTAAATCCAGATGAGGTAGATGTAATTGTTAGTCATACGCCAGGGACAATTAAGGGAGATACTTCTGAAATTAAAGCAATTGAAAAAGTTTTTTGTAACAAAAAACCATTAGTGACTACTAACAAGTGGAAGATAGGTCACACATTTGGTACTTCAGGAATGTTAAGTGTTGAGTTTGCAATACTAATGTTACAGCATCAAAAATTTATCTCAGTTCCCTTTATTAATGATAATATATCTGATAATCAGGAAATTAAAACTATTATGGTAAATGCCGTTGGTTTTGGAGGTAATGCAGTAAGTATTTTACTTAAGAAGTAAGCTAAAACATACGAAAATAGTTCCTATCTTTCCGTTAAGATAACCTAAAAACTAAAAGATTATGGAACAGTGGTTTACAGTCTTGCCATTATTTGAAAAAATATATTGGGGTACTGCATTAATTTCATCCGTTATATTTCTTATACTAGTGATTTTAACCTTTATTGGTGGCGATGTAGAAGATATTGAGGGCGATGTAGATATGGAAGTTGATGGTGATACAGGCATTGGCTTTCAGTTTTTATCCTTTAAAAATTTAATGGGTTTTTTAACCATTTTTGGATGGTCTGGTATCTCTTGTTTGGATGCAGGTTTATCTAAAGGAATTACCATATTTATTTCTATTGTTTGCGGGTTATTAATGATGCTAGCGATGGCTTCTCTTTTCTATTATTTAGCAAAGTTGCAGAGTAGCGGTACGCTAAAGTTAAAAAATGCCTTAAACCAAGTAGGAGAAGTGTACCTTACTATTGGGGCTAATAAATCTAAAATAGGAAAGGTAAGTGTAACGGTACAAGAAACCTTAAGAGAATTAGAAGCTTTAACAGAGGAAGATAGAGATTTGGTGCAAGGAGATGTTGTTAAAGTAAAAGAAGTAACCAATAACGGAATATTAATAGTAGAACTTTTAAACAAATAAACCTATGTCACTAATTGCATTACAATTTGCAGGCGGAGCCTCTTTAATAGCCATTGGCTTTGCTATTTTATTCTTTTTTATAATTATTATTTCCTTTATAAGGAGGTATAAACGTTGTCCATCAGATAGGATTTTGGTGGTGTATGGTAAAGTAGGTGGTGGTAATTCTGCACGCTGTGTGCATGGTGGGGCAGCATTTATATGGCCAGTAGTACAAGATTATGAGTTTTTAGATTTAACGCCAATTTCTATAGAAGTAAATTTGGTAAATGCTTTAAGTAAGCAAAATATCCGTGTAAATGTACCTTCAAGGTTTACTATTGGTATATCTACAGAACCAGGAGTTATGCAAAATGCGGCAGAGCGTTTATTGGGACTTGGACAAAATGAAATTCAGGAATTAGCACAAGAGATTATATTTGGTCAGTTACGTTTGGTGGTAGCTTCTATGGATATAGAAGAGATTAACTCTGATCGTGATAAGTTTTTAACCAATATCTCTAAAAGTGTAGAGTCGGAGTTAAAGAAAGTTGGTTTAAAGTTAATTAACGTAAATATTACAGATATTGTAGATGAGTCTGGCTATATAGAAGCTCTAGGAAAAGAAGCAGCAGCACATGCCATAAATGCCGCGCGTAAATCGGTAGCAGAAAAAAATAGAGATGGGTCTATTGGTGAGGCAAATGCAGTGCAAGATGAGCGTACACAAGTAGCGGCGGCGAATGCGCAAGCAGTAGAAGGAGAAAACATTGCAAAAATTAATGTAGCCAATTCAGATTCGTTACGTAGACAGCGAGAAGCAGAAGCAGAACGTACGGCAATAGCAGCCGAAAAAGTACAGTCTGCAAAGGCGTTAGAGGAATCTTATGCAGCAGAAAAAGATGCCGAAATAGCCAGAGCAGATAGAGAACGTAGTTCGCAAATGGCAGATATTATTGTACCTGCAGAAATTGATAAAAAGAAAGTAGAAATTGATGCAGAAGCAGAAGCAGAAAAAATTCGTAGAAGGGCAAAAGGGGAAGCAGATGCTATTTTATTTAAAGCACAGGCAGAAGCAAAAGGTTTGTATGAAGTGTTAACAAAGCAAGCAGCTGGTTTAGATGAAATTGTAAAAGCAGCTGGTAATAGCCCTAAAGATGCTGTTCTTTTATTAGTAGCAGATAAATTACCAGAATTGGTAAAAACGCAAGCGGAAGCTATTAAGAATATTAAGATAGATAAAGTTACGGTTTGGGATTCTGGAGCAAAAACAGCAGACGGAAAAGGCTCTACGGCTAACTTTATATCTGGAATGTATAAATCTGTACCACCATTACAAGAAATGTTTAATATGGCAGGTATGCAGTTACCAGAATACTTAAAGGGCAAAGAAATTGAAGCGCAAGATGTAAAAGAGGGGCTTAAGAAAGAAGAATAGTTATTATCATGAAAAACCATTTTGTAATACGTATGACGGTTTTTTATACTATTTTCAAATAGATTGTTTTATGATTAATTAATGAAAGAAGACTCTTTAACTAATTTTTTTATCAATAAGTCACTATTTATTGGGTTAGTGATGTTTTTTGCTTCTTTTTTTTATTTTCCTAAAAGTTTGCTAATAGTTAAAAACTCCCTAGTAGAAATAAAAGGAAAAGTTGTTTCTGTAGAAGAAAACGATATTAAAATAGTAGAAGATGAGCTATTAAATATTGAAAAAACAGTTAGAACCGATTTGCAAATAAAGCTCAGGAACGATACAAAGATTTATAGTTTAAGGGATATAGGACATATAGATAATTATTTTATAATTGATAAAGTTCAAACTAAATTTTTAGAATTAAAGAACGTGATACTTTGGGTGAAAAAAGATGATTTATCTAAGGTAGATATAGAAGTGTATTCTATTTCAGATAAAAATAGAAAGGTTTTGTTCGGAATAGAAAATTTAAATTCTCGCAATAGAAAGAAGTTTTATTTTTTATTCGGTATAGGTATAGCTGGGATATTGAACTTTGTACTAAGACGTTTTTATTTGAAATAGAAAAACCAATAAATCGTAGCTTTTTGAATAAATATGTAAACATTATAGGATTACTCTTTTTTGTATTAAAAAGTAGTGGACAAGTAGAAGAACCAAAATATATTTTATCATCGAATTTCTTTTCAACTTATAAGAGTACTGGTCTGTAGACTCTATTAGCTTTCCAATTGACACCAATAAAATAAAAATTAATTTAAGAAAGTTAGATATAACAGAAAAAGAACTGTTGCCAAAAAAGGTTTTTATTCTATAAATTCAATTTTAAAAGTGTAAGCAGTATTTTCTTTTTTAAAGTCTAGTGTTTTAATATTTTTTCCGTAACCAGATAGAAGATTTAATGTAGTTTTATAAACTACTTTGTTGCTGTCGTTTATAATTTTAAAAACAGCTTTTTTATCGGTATTAGCTTTATAGGTATAGGGTATTATTACTTGTTTGTTTTCTATAGTTGGAGTGTTAAAAAAACTAACTTCTTCTTTATATATTGAAGTTCCGCTGCCCTTATATTTTTTTTTGTTTTTAGATTTAGCATCTATATCTACTAATTTATAAGAACGTACCCAATTGTAATAAGAAGTATTAATGCTATCATTATTTAATTCTTCATTAGTTGGGTAGGGTAAAGCCCAATCATATGTTTCGGTAACCATATTTATGCCCATTGTTCTTGGGAAAGGCTTGTTTACAACATCGGTACTAATATTAACATTTCCTACAAAATTATTGTTAGCATAAAAAGCTACTTCATTAGCATTTTTCCAATAAGCACCATAGGTATGAAACTCTTCCCAAGATTCGGAACTTAGCAATGCACTAGACTTTAAGCCGCTTCCTTCAATAGCATTATTGCCAGCAGAATAAAATTTCTCTTTACCGCCATTACAATCAATATATCTGTAATGGGTGTTAAAATTCATATTTTTTCTAAATTTATCACCAGCAGTTATAACCCCTCCAATACTCTCTACAATGTCTAATTCCTGACTAAATTTATCTTTACTACAATTAGCATTATTCATTTTAGTGGCAAAATTAATAGGAACTTTACGGTTACTCATCCAAAACGTAGTAGACATGTTTATTCTTGAAGCCTTAAAATTTACTTCGTAATACCCATAATGAGCTGTTTTTTCTAAAGATTGTACAGCACCACCTTTAATACTATACTTTTTTTTAGTGTGTACGTTAACACTTTTGTCTAAAATACCATTCTTAATTTGTAGCATTCCAGATTTTACAGATACTGCATTTGGGGAAAAATATCCTGGAGATCGTCCTTTCCAACCGTTATAACTATTTCGCCATTTTTTTTGGTCTAATGTTGTGCCATTAAATTCATCGGAATATTGCAGGTTTAATATCCATCTTTTTCCTATTTCAGGTTCTGGTGGATCAACTTTTTCTGTATTAATATTAAATAAAGAAAGGGCAAATAGAAAAAGGAGTTTCATAAGGTACATTTTTACAATGTAAAAGTAAATAGTATGCTAAATCTATAGTATAAGGCATATGCTAATGTGTAACACATATGATTAATTAATATTTTGATAATGCTTAAAAAGGGTCATTTCTATTTTTAATAATAATATTTAAATGTTAAACTAAATTTTCTGATCTAATTCCGTTATTTTTGACCCGCATAAGTATTTTAATGTTATGAGTGAGACAAGACATAATTGGACGAAACAAGAAATATTAGATGTTTATAATAAACCTTTAATGGATTTATTATACGAAGCGGCAACGATTCATAGAGAATACCACGACCCCAATACAGTACAGGTATCTACCTTGTTATCTATAAAAACAGGTGGTTGTCCAGAAGATTGTGGCTATTGCCCGCAAGCGGCACGTTACCATACAGATATAGAGGGTAACGATTTAATGTCTGTGCAGCAGGTAAAAGCGCAAGCTTTAAGAGCTAAATCTTCGGGTAGTTCTAGAGTGTGTATGGGAGCAGCATGGAGAAACGTAAAAGATGGCCCTGAGTTCGATAATGTTTTAGAAATGGTACGTACCATTAACAAATTAGACATGGAAGTGTGTTGTACATTAGGTATGATCACAGAGAACCAAGCACAACGTTTAGCAGAAGCTGGTTTGTATGCTTATAATCATAACTTAGATACTTCTGAAGATTATTATAAAGATGTAATTTCTACAAGAGCTTTTAAAGACCGTTTAGATACTATAGATAATGTTCGTAAAAGTAATGTAACTGTTTGTAGTGGCGGTATTATTGGTATGGGAGAAAAAGTAGAGGATAGAGCAGGTATGTTAGTAGCTTTATCTACATTAGATCCGCAACCAGAATCTGTGCCAATTAATGCATTAGTAGCAGTAGAAGGAACTCCAATGGAAGAAATAGAACCAGTTCCTATTTGGGATATGATACGTATGGTTGCAACTACACGTATTATAATGCCACAAACGCAGGTTAGATTATCTGCAGGGCGTACTGATATGAGTAGGGAAGGACAAGCAATGTGTTTCTTTGCAGGTGCTAATTCTATTTTTGCAGGTGATAAGCTTTTAACTACGCCAAATCCAGATGTTAATGAGGATATGGCAATGTTTAAATTACTAGGTTTAAATCCACAAAAACCATTTACGAAAGTATCTCAGCCTAAAACAGTAGAAGCAAAAGATTCTAAATTTTCGTCTCTGGGAGAGAAGCCAAAATGGACAAGACCAGAACATAAAATAGAGCGTAACGAAGCTGCTAAAGCAAAAGCAAAATTGGCGGAGTAATTTTTCTTTATTTATTATATTTGGAAAAATAGAAAGCAAAACCTATTGAACTTACAAGAAATTCCTAGAGTAAAAACAATTACGAAGGAAGACTTTTTAGAACACTATTATAAGCCTCAAAAACCAGTGGTAATTGAGTCGCTTATAGAAGATTGGCCAGCATATACCAAGTGGAATTTGGATTATATGAAACAGGAGGCAAAAGATATTGTTGTGCCTTTATACGATGATAGACCTGTAGATTATAAAGATGGTTTTAATGAACCCCATGCAAAAATGAAAATGGGAGATTATATAGATTTGTTAAAATCTGAGCCTACTAAATTCCGTATTTTTCTTTGGAACCTTTTAAAAGAGGTGCCTAAATTACAAGAAGATTATAAAATTCCTAAAATAGGTTTAAAACTATTAAAAGGAGTACCCATGTTATTTTTTGGCGGTAAAGATTCGTATACTTTTATGCACTACGATTTAGACTTGTCTAATATTCTTCATTTTCATTTTGAAGGAAAAAAGGAGATTATTTTATTTTCTCAATCAGAGAGTAAATTTTTATATAAAGTACCACACGCTATTATTACACACGAAAGCATAGATTTTTCTAATCCTGATTATGATAAATGGCCTGCATTAAAGAAAGCAAATGGGTATAAAACAGATTTAAACCATGGAGAGGCTTTGTATATGCCAGAAGGATATTGGCATTACATGAAATATATTACTCCAGGCTTTTCTATGAGTTTACGAGCAGTTACGCGTAATCCTAAAAATTTTATTACTGCGGCATATAATATTTTTATCCTTCGTTATTTTGATAATTTAATGAGAAGAATAAGAGGTCAGAAGTGGATAGATTGGAAAAATAAACAAGCAATTCTAAAGACTAATAATCGATTATAAGCAGTATATAAAATATTACTTTCTATTTAAAATCGGTTATAAAAGCACCTATTCAACGTTTTTTTACTCACAACTATATTTATTTTACGCATAAATACACTACATGCGTTCATTTTATAGATATTGCAAGAGTGTAATTATTTATACTTTGTAATTATGAATGCAAAATATAATTTTAAAATAAAATCACTTTTTATACTGTTATTAACTTTTTCTTTTGCAGGGATGGCGCAAGTAAGTGTTCCTATAATAAAGATTGAAGAATTTATAGGAAAAGAAGAACAAGCAAATGCTAAATTAGCAACTTTAGAAGGACTTATTGTAGATGCTAAAAATGAAGGGTTTGATGTTCTAAAAGAAAAAATGACAGTACAAACAGCAAAAATGTTTTTGTTGTATGCTAACTGGGATGAGAAAACAAGAATAGACTTAACTTCTATGTTAACAGGTATATATCTTGGAGTTTTACAATTTGAAAAACTTATATCTATAAAAATTATAAAAAAATAGCAACATTAATAATAAAAAATAGCTGTCAGATGAAAAACTATATATTAATTACCTTTTTTAGTGTAGTATTATTCTCGTGTAGTAGTAGTGGTGACGCAAGCGGTTCCGGTTCCGGTTCAGACGATGATAATCCAACAGCAAATACTGCCCCATCAATACCAAGTTTATCTAATCCAACTAATAATTTATTGTGTATAGATAATAATTTAACTTTTGATTGGGGAGCATCAACAGATGAAGAAGGAGATGCTATAAAATATGTATTAGAGTTATCTACAGATAACCAGTTTAAAGAACTTACACATAGCTTTGATGATTTTCTGCAACTAATAAAAAAATTCTTTTAGATAAAGGTATTGCTTATTATTGGAGGGTTAAAGCAGTAGATAGTAAGAGTAAAGAAAGTGATTTTTCGGATGTTTTTCAATTGTATACAGAGGGTCTTGGAGAGGTAAATCATTTGCCTTTTTCGCCAGCAGTTATCTCCCCAGAAATAGATGAGGTAATAAATAATGCATCTGTTTTACTATCATGGGCATCTAGTGATGTAGACGTAGATGATGTTTTAGCATACGATGTTTATTTAGGCCTAGATAACCCTCCAATAACTACAGTTTCAATGGAGCAATCTGAAAAAAAATATACTGCTTCATCATTAGATGCTGCAACAACGTATTATTGGAAAATTGTGGTAAAAGATGGTAATGGCGCTGCTACAATTGGTCCTGTTTGGAGTTTTAAAACAGAATAGTTTAATAGTTTAGTCAATTTTTAATTGATTAGTGTTTAGTTGTTAAATACCTGGGCTACCTTCATTATTACAACCATAAAGGGATTAATGTAGTTAAGGGGACTTTTTTCTTTTTTTGGAAGAAGGTAGTAGGGTATTTTGTACTAGTAAGGATATAAATCCATTACTTTAGCATAAACTAAATTACTTTCCCATCCTCTGTACAATAAATAATCGGTTAATTTTTTTCTTTGTTTTTGAGTGTTTTGCTCTGTAATTAGTGCGGCCTTTTTTTCGGCTATAAGGTTAAAAGTTTCTAAGTATTCAGAATTATTTATCTCTTTTAGTGCTTTGTTTATATTGTATTTAGAAATTTCTCTTTTTTTTAATTCTAATTTAATTCTATTTCTTCCCCATTTTTTAATTCGAAACTTCCCTCTTGCAAAACTTACAGCAAAGCGCTCCTCGTTTAAATAATTTTCTTGTATAAGGTGCGTAACAATAACATCAATAGCTTCAGGTATCATACGCATGTTTTTTAGTTTTTGTATTACTTCTGTGTGGCAACGTTCTTGGTATGCACAAAAGCTTTCTAGTTTTTTAGTAGCTTCATGTAGAGTATAGAATTTAGAGTTGTTGTTCATATTTTATATAGTGCAAAAATACGATAACTATAAAATTATTAGTAAATTGTTTCCCTTGGGTAAAAAATAACCCTTATAAATGTAGATTATGTTGAAGATGATTTTTAATAGATATTACGCTATTGTTTTTACTGTAATTAACTTTTTTTTATGTAGTAATATGTCTGCTCAGGTTTTTGAGCGAATAGAAGTAGTAGCTGGATTAGGAGTATTAGAAGAAAATAACGGTGTTTCTGTTGCGGATTATGATGGAGATTTGGACTTGGATATTTTTGTGGTTGCTATGGATATTGATGAAGATAACCTTGAGAAATCGCATAGTAGATTATTTAGAAATGATAATGATGGTACTTTTACAGATGTTACAGCAGAATCCGGACTAATTAATCTATTGCCCATAGATTTAGTAGATGGGGATGGTTTTTTTGGTTTTAATGGGTATAAGTTTGGAGCTTCGTGGGGAGATTATGATAATGATGGTTTTCCAGATTTGTTTTTAACTCATTTAAGAAGAATACAATTATTTCGTAACCAAGGAGATGGTACTTTTATAGATGTAACAGAAAGTTCTGGTTTTACAGTTGCAAATGGCTGTCATAATATGGGTGCTACTTGGGTAGATTATGATAATGACAGTTTTTTGGATATGTATATTGCAGAATGGGATGGTTGTGGTGGTAATAGATTATACAAGAATAACGGAGATGGAACATTTACTAATACTACTGATGAATCTGGAATCTCTAATCTTCGTAGTTTAGAAAGTTTTACCATGACACCGTTTGATTTTAATAATGATGGATGGCAAGATTTTTATGTAGCAAATGATCTTGATGAAAGTAACAGATTATTCATTAATAATAATGGAGTTAATTTTTCTGATGAGGCTAGTACTTATGGTTTAGATAGTATGCTCGATAATATGGGGATTGCTATTGGAGATGTAAATAATGATGGGAATTTTGATTTTTTTACGACAGGAATAAGTGAAAATGATTTTTTTTTAAATCAAGGGTCTAATACTTTTTCTGAAGTAGCTAATACCTATAATGTAGGTGATACAGGATGGGCTTGGGGAACTAAATTTGCAGATTTTGATTTAGATGGAGACGAAGATTTAGTTGTTGTAAACGGGTTCTTAAATGTTGGACCACAAGCTAATTTTTATTACAAAAACCTTTTAAAAGAGAATGGAGGTAGATTACAAGATTTTTCAGATGAGTCTGGTTTTAATCAAGATGCTATAAGTGTTGAGGTTATAGATTTTGATTTTGATTTTGATGGAGATTTAGATTTATTCGTAACCAATTCTGATAGAGAGCCCTTCTTTTATGAAAATAAATTATCTACTTCTAATGGAAGTAATTTAAATTGGTTTCAGGTAAAATTAGAAGGAACAACGTCTAACAGAGATGCTTATGGTACAAAACTAAGTGTACAAACTAACGAAGGTATAATATACAGGTATTACAACGGTGTTGGATTTTTGTCTCAAAACTTAAAGCCAGTACATTTTGGTTTAAATGAAAGTAACATAATTAATGAGCTAACAATAGAATGGCCTTCTGGTTTAGTAGAAAAGTACCAAGATATAGAAGCTAATACTTTTATTAAGGCTACAGAAGGGCAGGGTTTTGAAATATTGAATATAACTCCAAGCGTAAAAATAGCTGGTTGTACAGATCCTAATTCTTGTAATTATAACCCGTTGGCGGTAACTAATAATGGTAGTTGCATGTATTTTACGTCTAGTGCTACTATTAATGGCGCTTTAGAATCTGGATTTAACCAAGAAGAAGTATATACTTATGGATTAGAAGAAAATACAATTACTTGGACAGTTAGTGGAGGAGAAATTGTTAAAGGGCAAGGGACTAACACTCTAAGTGTAAAATGGGGATTAGGAGCAACAGGAAAAATTACAGCAATAGAAAGGGGCGAGGAATGTATTGGAGAATTAGCAGAAATAACAATTGATCTTACATTAAGTAGTCTTCCCGAAAATGTTTCTATAGCAAGAATTTGGAATGAGGCGCTTTTAGAAGCTATTCGTAAAGATTTTGCTAGGCCTACAATTCATGCTAGAAATTTGTTTCACACATCTATAGCTCTTTATGATGCTTGGGCTGTGTATGATGAAGTTGCAAACCCTTATCTATTAGGGAATATACTAAACGGTTTTGAGAGTGTTTTAGAAGAATTTAACCCATTTGGATTAAAAAGAGAATCTCAAGAAAAAGCCATGAGTTATGCCGCTTACCGTGTATTAACACATCGCTTTAGAAATTCTCCAAATAAAGAAGAGAGTTTAGCTTTGTTCGATTTTGTTATGAGTGAACTAGGCTTCGATATAAATGATAGTAGTATAGATTATCAATCAGGTAAGGCCGCAGCAATGGGAAATTATATTGCTGAGACTATAATTAATTATGGTAATTCTGATGGGGCTAGAGAGGCTACAGGTTATGATAATGCATTTTATACACCAGTAAACTCTTCACTTATACTTAGCATATCAGAAGAAGATACAGGAATAGTAGACCCTAATCGTTGGCAGCCATTAACATTTAATACGTTTATAGATCAAAGTGGTAATTTAATTCCGGGAGATACTCCTGGTTTTTTAAGCCCAGAATGGGGTAGTGTAAACTCATTTGCTCTATCAAATGAAAATAAAACAATATTTAATAGATCAGGTAATGATTATGTAGTATACCATGATCCAGGTACACCACCACAGTTAGATATTCAAAATCAGACCGTATCAAGTGATTTGTATAAATGGAATTTCTCATTGGTGTCTTTGTGGAGTTCGCATTTAGACCCTACGGATGGTGTTTTATGGGACATTTCTCCAAATAGTATTGGTAATATAGATATAAGCATGTTTCCTAACTCTTTTGATGAATATTCTAATTTTTATAAAGAAATTGATGGAGGAGATATTAGTGTAGGTCGTACTATGAATCCTAAAACAGGTGAGGCTTATGAAACGCAAATGGTTCCAAGGGGAGATTATGGAAGGGTTTTAGCGGAGTTTTGGGCAGACGGACCAGATTCTGAAACACCACCTGGGCACTGGTTTACTATACTTAATTATGTAAATGATCATGAGTTATTTGTTCGTAAGTTTAATGGGGAAGGAGATGAATTAGGCCCTTTAGAGTGGGATGTAAAAGCATACTTTGTTTTATCAGGGGCTATGCACGATGCTGCAATAACTGCATGGGGAATAAAAGGATGGTACGATTATATTCGCCCTATTTCTGCTATTCGTTATATGTGTTCTTTAGGACAGAGTACAGACCAATCTTTAGCTAATTACCATGTAGGAGGAATACCTTTAAAAGAAGGGTATATAGAAGTAATAGAGGAGGGTGATGAATTAAGTGGAGACAATGATGAAAATGTTGGTAAAATAAAACTATACGCATGGAAAGGTCATGATGCTATCACAGATGCTTCAACAGATGTAGCTGGGGTAGGTTGGATATTAGCACAAGATTGGTTTCCGTACCAAAGACCATCTTTTGTTACGCCTCCTTTTGCTGGGTATTTATCAGGGCACTCTACTTATTCTAGAGCTGCTGCTGAAGTAATGACATTATTAACTGGAGATGAGTATTTTCCTGGAGGTATAGGGGAGTTTGTAGCGAGAAAGGATGAATTTTTGGTTTTCGAAAAAGGACCTTCGGTAGACGTGGTGTTACAATGGGCTACCTATAGAGACGCCTCCGATCAAACAAGTTTATCTAGAATATGGGGAGGTATACATCCGCCAGCAGATGATATTTTAGGTAGAATTATAGGAGAAAAAGTAGGTGTAGATGCGTATAATTTTGCC
>CALHVB010000035.1 GCA_938039345.1 uncultured Sediminicola sp. | reverse complement strand
TCACAAAATTTAAAAATCGCAATAAGCTAAATATAAGCTTGTTGCGATTTTTTTGTTTTAAAAACTATGGGCGGCATAGCGTTTAATTTTATAATTAAAGCTTAGAAAAGAGTAAAGCCTCTTATTTATTCAGTTCCCAACAGCTAAATATGGTTTCACAACAAAAAGGATGTACAGTGTTTAATTTGTAGTATTATTACTACAAATTAATATTATTGTCAATGTGAGGCTAATTAAATACATCATCCTAATAGTATTCTTAATGAATGGGATTAGTTCTTTTAGTCAAGATGACAATCCGTGGGTTTTGGGTGTTGGTTTTAATACAGTAGATAATTCTGGTACTCGTTTTAAGCAATTATTAAATATTACCGATAATTGGAACCTTTCAAGGTTATTAAAATTTTCAGCAGAGAAAAGGTTTTTGTTCGATTATGGAATAGAGCTGTCTACAACACTTAATAAATTTAATAGTGGTAAAATGATTAACAGCGAGTTTAATATACAAGAAGTAAATTATTTATCAGTAGATATAATGGCTAAAAATTATGTATCTAATTATTTTACAAATCCACAGCATTCTACTTACACAGGATATATAGTTGGAGGATTAGGGAACAATTTTTTTGATGGCGTATTAAATCAAACATTAAATGCAGGTTTTGGAATAAATATTAGAATAAAATATGATTTAAGAATAAATCTACAAACGCTAGGAAAGTTTTCAATTGACGATAATAGTCCAGGAGATTCTAGTCATTTACAACACTCAATATCAATAATAAAATGGATAAAGAAAGCACAAAAGTAGAAACCTTATTAAAGCACTATTTTTCTCATGAAACCGCTGTGATAGATAATAGTTGTTCTATAGGAGAAGGAAGTAAGATCTGGCATTTTTCACATATAATGTCTGGGGCTAAAATGGGTAAAAAATGCAATGTAGGGCAGAATGTTGTTATTTCTCCAGAGGTAGAATTAGGCAATAATGTAAAAGTTCAGAATAATGTATCTATATACACAGGAGTTACCTGCGAAGACGATGTGTTTTTGGGGCCTTCTTGTGTTTTTACTAATGTTATTAATCCCAGAAGTGCTATTAATCGTAGAGGAGAATATTCTAAAACGCATTTAGGCAAAGGGGCAACTATTGGCGCAAATGCAACAATAGTATGCGGACACGATATAGGAGCTTATGCTTTTATAGGTGCTGGTGCTGTAATAACAAAAACAATAAAACCATATGCATTGGTAGTAGGAAATCCGGCAAAACAAATTGGCTGGATGAGCGAGTATGGATGTAGATTAAATTTTGATGATACAAATATAGCGGTATGTAAAGAGAGTTTAGAGCGCTATGAATTAAAGAATAATGCAGTTATAAAATTATAAGATTATGGAGAATAAAAATTTTGCAATCATTGGAGTAGGTGGTTATATAGCCCCAAGGCATATACAAGCAATTAAAGCCACAAATAATACATTATTGGCGGCCTTAGATAAATCTGATAGTGTTGGGATTATGGATAGTTATTTTCCTAATGCTCATTTTTTTACAGAATTTGAACGTTTTGATCGCCATGTAGAAAAATTAAAAAGGAGAAAAAATATACAGTTAGATTATGTGAGTATATGTACTCCCAATTATTTACACGATGCGCATATAAGAATGGCATTACGGAGAGGAACCCATGCTATTTGTGAAAAACCTTTGGTTATAAATCCATGGAATATAGACCCTTTAGTAGAGATAGAAAAAGAATCTAACACTAAAGTTAATACTATTTTACAATTGCGATTACACGAGAGTATTATTGCATTAAAGAAAAAAATAGATGAAGGCCCAAAAGATAAAATTTATGATGTAGACTTAACGTATTTAACCTCTAGAGGAAATTGGTACCACAACTCATGGAAAGGAGATATTTCTAAATCTGGCGGTATTGCTACAAATATAGGAGTGCATTTTTATGATATGTTATCATGGATTTTTGGAGAAGTTACAGAAAACAAAGTGCATCTGTTAAATAGGGATAGTGCTTCAGGGTATTTAGAATTTAAAAGAGCAAGAGTTAGATGGTTTTTATCTATTGATTATAATAATATACCAGATGATATTAAAATCCAAGGAAAGAGAACCTATAGGTCTATAAAAGTAGATGGACAAGAAATAGAATTTAGTAGTGGTTTTACAGAATTGCATAATAAAAGTTATCAGGAAATTTTAAAAGGAAACGGATTTGGGTTATTAGAATCTAAGCAATCTATAGAAATAGTTCATGATATACGTAATGCAAAAATCTCCAGATTACAGGGAGATTACCACCCATTAGTAAAACCAGAAAGTGTAATGCAACATGTTTCATAAATAAACAGAAGAAAAATAAAGGTGGGAACATTAGCAACTAAAGCAAAAACAGGATTGGTGTGGAGTAGCGTAGATAAATTTACAACGCTAGTTATACAATTTGTGCTGGGTATTGTTTTAGCGCGCATACTCTTGCCAGAAGATTATGGGCTTATAGGTATGATAACCATTTTCATGGCCATATCACAAGCATTAATAGATAGTGGTTTTGTTGCCGCTTTGGTACAAAAGAAAGAGGTTACAAATAGAGATTATTCAACTGTTTTTTACTTTAATATCTTAACAGGAATAGTATTATACACCATACTTTTTTTTTCTGCTGATTTAATAGCAAATTTTTATGAAGAGCCACAGTTAATAGCTTTAATAAGAGTAATAGGTTTAAATATAATTATTATAGCCACCTCCTTAATTCATAGGGCAATCTTAACGACTAAGATTGATTTAAAAACACAAGCAATATCAAATGTTACTTCTGCATTAATAGCAGGCGTATTAGGAATATATTTAGCCTTAAAAGGACATGGTGTATGGGCATTAGTATATCAATACTTAGCAAGAAATATATTAATGACACTTATGTTTTGGTTTTTAAATCGTTGGAAACCATTATTTGTTTTTGATAAAAAATCGTTTAATGGACTTTTTAATTTTGGTTCTAAGCTAATGTTATCAGATTTACTTAGGGTATTTTTTAATAACATTTACTTCATAATTATTGGTAAAATTTATAAAGCAGAAGAGCTTGGTTTTTTTACAAGAGCTACATTATTTAAGCAAGTTCCTGGCACTTTATTAACCACTATATTACAAAGTGTTACTTTTCCAATATTGGTTACTGTAATAGAGGATGAGGTTAAAGTAAAAAAGTTACTAGTAAGAAGTGTGCGCCTAACGGGTTTTTTACTATTTCCTATTGTAATTTCATTAGTGTTTTTTGCTAAGCCATTGATATTAGTTTTATTAACAGAAAAATGGCTACCAACAGTTTTATTACTTCAAATTTTATCAGTAGAAATTATTTTTTTTCCACTGAAACACATCAATTTAAATTTTTTAAGTGCAAAAGGAAGGTCAGACCTTTTTTTAAAGCTAGAGTTAATAAAACATGTATTAACCATACTCGCTATTTTAATCACTTTTAAGTTTGGTTTATTAGCAATGACCATAGGTTATGTGTTAGTTTCAATCGTTGGTTTTTTTGTAAATACGTATTACAGTCATAAGTATATTAATTATTCTGCAATGCATCAATTAAAAGATTTATTGCCTTATGCTTTTACAAGTTTGTTCTTAGGTTATATAAGTTATTTAATAGTCAATTTTTTATCAAATAATTTACTGCAATTAATAATAGGAATAATGCTGTATGGACTATTGTATATAGCAGTATCGCATGTTCTTAAGTTTAAAGAATATATAGAAATAAAAGAATTTGTTTTAGAGAAGATAAAGCGCACGTAAAATGTATTGGAATAAAAAACATATAGAAGTTGCTTTGTTTTTCGCTATTAGCGTATTGTTTTGTCATGTACTTTTTTTTCCAGAATATATAATGCCGTTGCCTATATTATTAGGAGGTTTAGCCGTAATAATATTGTTTTTTGCAGGGGTGTATTATTATATGAATTCATGGAGAACATGCAAAAGTTTTAAAACAAGATTATTCTTTCATAGTCTATTTTATAGGTTAGTATCAATAGCGGTATTGTATGAATTAACAGCTTTGTATGATCCAGTACATTTACCTTTTGAGATAGCAGCCTTAGATTCATGGAACTATCATTATTCGGGTGTAATAGTAGCAGATGCTATAAGAGAAGGAAAAGATATTTTTTATGAATTATCTCATTTTTGGAAGAGCGAATCTGATTATGGATTTTCTACATGCATAGGTTTTATGTATTCTATTTTTGGAAAGCATGTGGTAGTGGTAAAAATATTTAATGCTATTGTTGGTAGTTTTACGGTGCTAAGAATATATCAGATAGCACAGATAGCTTATGAAGAAAAGCAAGCTCGGATAGCAGGAATACTAACAATGTTAATGCCTTCTTTATTATGGTTTAGCGGACTTTTTCTTAAAGAAACATTATTAATATTTTTAATCGCTAATATCTGTTATTTTACTTTAAAGATTATAGAAACAGATAAGTTTAGAATACCTAATACTATTCTTATTCTATTGTTTTTGGGCTCTATTTTTTATTTTAGAACAGTATTAGTTCCTATTGTATTTGGTTGCGTTTTATTACAAATTGTTTTTAACAAAACTAAAAATAGAAATTATCGCCTCTTTGCAGGTTTTATAACTATTGTTTTAGTTTTGGGTAGCTTGTTTATAACCTACGAGCTTTCTATGGATAAACATATAGAAGATGCTATAGAATCTAGTTCTGATCAATTTGGGACAGAATTAGATAAAGCATCAAAAGATAGAGGTATTAATTATACGGCAGCATTAATTTCACCTTTACTAATAGCCGGGGCCATTATAACTCCTTTTCCTTCCTTATTAAATTTTGAAGAAAGACAATTGGGTATTTATGCTCATTTCCAAAATGAAATAGTACGGAATGTAATGTACTTTTTTGTGTTCATAGGCTTGTTTCGCTTTATAAAGCAACGTAAATCGGGAGCTATTTTCGTGGGTAGTTTTGCTGTTTTGTATATAATGGTATTGGCCGTATCAGGAATATCTTTTCAGGATAGATTTCAATTATTAGCACTTCCTTTTTTAATCATATTTATGGCAGATGGTATCGTTGCTAAATATCCTAAAAAAGAAAAGCATTGGGTTGGTTATTTATCGTTCATCTTTTTTGCCATATTATTTTGGAATGTTTTTAAACTCTCCAATAGGGGACTTATATAAATTGTAATGAAAGACTTTGTTATTATAAATACAGAAGTATATCCGCCAAATCCTTTAAATAAGGTGTTGGTCTTAAATGCTAAATGGAGTATAATTATCTATGGCGATTATAAAGATTATAGTTCAGAAGAAACTAGAGTTATTGTCATAGTAGATTATATAGGTTCTAGAGATGAAATTTTAAATACACTGGATCATGATATTCCTAAATTAAGAGGTAATTTTTATGCCATTGTATTTAAAGGAGAAAATATTAGAGTATACAATAGCTCTTTTAGTATGTTGCCTATTTATTATACTAAGGATAAGCAAATGATAGCCTCTTCTATAAGCTTAATAGAAGAGAATAGTAATAAAGAGTTTTCATTAGATAAAAAGTTTATTTTAGAAAATTTACTGTTTAATTATGGTTTTTTTAATAGAACAAATTACAAAGAAATAAAGCTAGTGCCTAGCAATAATTATGTGAGTTTACACAGAGAAACTGTTATAATAGTAAAACACTTTACAATTACAGATTTGTTTGTAAAGAATCCTGTAGGAGGTAAAAAAGCAGTAAATGAACTTAGTAATTTATTTGTAAAAACTACAGAACATTACTTTCCTAATACAAATTTTAATATAGCTTTTACGAGTGGTTTTGATGGGCGTACATTGGTAAGTTGTGGAATGCATCATCAAAAAAAATTCAATACATTTTCTTTTGGTAGGCCAGAGAATGATGATGTTGCAATACCTAAGAATAATGCAGACGAATTAAATATTCCCTATCAATATTTTAATTTAGGAACAGAAAAATATATTAAAGCATCTTATTTAGAAAATGCTACAGAATTTACAGCATCTGGGTATTTAGGGAATGGTTTTTTGTATGCACATTTTCCTTACAGTGTAAAAAAATTACAACAAGAAAATTCTAATTATTTAATATCGGGAGCTTGTGGTAGTGAGCTATTTAGGGCATTGCATACAACAGGAGCAGTTACCTCGGCAGATTTGGCTCATGTTTTTAGTATAGAAGATGAACAAGAATTAAGAGAGAAATTAAGAACATCAAAAACATTAGAAGTTCTTAAAACAAATGATTTTTTAATAGAGTTAGAAGAGCTAATTTCTGAAATAGTTGAATATAAAAAACAGCTACCTAAAACGCTTACATTAAATCAGCAATTTTATGTTTTTGTGTTCGAAGAAATTTTTAGAAAGTTTTTTGGGCAATGGGTAGTTGCACAACAACAATATACAAATGTGCGGACTCCATTTTTAGACTTCAATTTTGTAAAAGCATTATTGCAAACTAAGTACGCAGGTGCAAATAATGACTTTTTTACAGACAATCCTATAAAGAGGATGAAAGGGCAATATATCTATGCCGATATTATAAAGAAAACAAATAGCATTATTTATCATCAAATAACAGGTAAAGGCTATGCGCCAAGAGATGTAAGGAATAGTTTGTATAGAGCTAATATCATTCTGCCTTTTATTAAAAAGAAGTTTAGGCGTAAAGTAACCAAGACCTACTTAGATAATTTAGGAATTATATCTGGAGTAAAAGAAAATAAAGAAATATTAAAAGAGATTGTGAATAACAGTGCTCTTTTTAAGAAAAAGAAACTGCTTACAATGTTAGATAATCTCTCTGGATATACACCAGAAAAAGAACGCGATACATTATTAATGTCGTTATCTATTATTTACAACCATAAGAAAAAAGAAAGAAAAGAAGTATCAGAAAACAAATTAAAACAGGTGTGTTATACTAATAATTAAATCTTATGGAAATACTGTTTGTAAGTAGCGGAAATTGTAAAAACGGAATATCGCCAATTATTCAGAGTCAAGGTAAGTCTTTAAAAGAATTGGGGCATAGTGTTTCTTTTTTTACCATTAAAGGAAAAGGAATTAAAGGTTATTTAAGTCATGTATTTGTATTAAAAAAATACCTTAAAAAAAGTTCTTATGATGTTGTGCATGCGCATTATTCTTTAAGTGCAATGACGGCTTCTTTGGCAGGCGCTAAACCATTGGTAGTATCTCTTATGGGGAGTGATGTAAAAGCATCTCCAATAGTAGCATCAATAATTAAAATCTTTAAAAATATATTTTGGAAAAAGGTAATTGTAAAGTCGTTAGATATGAAAACTTCTTCAAAGATTAACGACGCTAAAGTATTACCTAATGGAGTAGATTTTAAAAAATTTAAGCCTATTGATAGAAAAAAAGCCTTGGAAGTAACAGGTTGGAATCCCAATAAAAAACATGTGCTATTTGCAGCAAACCCAAAAAGGAGAGAAAAAAATTATCCTTTAGCAAAAAAAGCATTTGATAAACTACAAGACGATTCTGTAGAACTACATGCATTGGTAGATATACCAAACGAATTAATGCCTTATTACTTTAATGCTTCAGATGTTATTTTACTAACGAGCCTTTGGGAAGGTTCTCCAAATGTAATAAAAGAGGCAATGGCTTGTAATAGTAAAATTGTAGCCGTAGATGTAGGAGATATTAAAAAAGTAATTAAGGATACTAGCGGGTGCTTTGTAACCGATTTTAATGTAGCTGTTTTTTCTGAAAAGCTAAAGCAAGCATTGGCATTAGAAAATAAAACAAACGGAAGAGAAAAAATAGCGCATTTAGATGCTAGTGTAATAGCAACAGCCCTTACAAACATATATAAAACAGTGTAAAATGGTAAAAGAGTATATAATACATAATAATGTAGAAAAGATATCAGAAAAGCAATGGGCTAGCTTATTAGAGGCAGATACATGTAATTATTTTCAAACGCCAGAAGCTATTAATTTTTTTACTTCTGTAGGGATAGAAACTTTTTCGTTTGTTGTAGAAAATAACGAAACTGTAATAGGCGTACTTACAGGAATTATTCAGAAAGAAAAAGGAATAAAATCTAAGTTTACTAGTAGGGCAATAATTTATGGAGGCCCTGTTTTTTCTAAGAATATAGATGATGATGAGCTTGTAGAATTAATGAGCTTACTTATAAAAAAACTAAAACAAAGAGTTATTTATATAGAAATTAGAAACCTTAACGATTATAGTGCTTATAAAGAAATATTTAAGCAAGTAGGTTTTGATTATAATGCGCATTTAAATTTTCATGTAGACTGTACAGATGAGCAGTTGATGCGAAAAAGAATGAGTAGCAGCAAACTAAGACAAGTTAAAAAAAGTATAAAAGAAGGCGCTACTATCATTGAAGCCAAAAATACACAGCAAGTAGCTGCATTTTACGAAATTTTACACGATTTATATAAGACAAAAGTAAAAACACCACTACCAGATTTTAATTTTTTTGCAACACTATGGAAACAGCAATCGGTTAAGTTTTTATTAATAGCATATAAAGAAGAAATTATAGGAGGAATAGTAGCTCCTATACTAGCCAATAAAGTAATATACGAATGGTTTGTTTGCGGAAAAGATGGTCTTTATAAAAATATATATCCAAGTATATTGGCCACTTGGGCTGCAATGGATTATGCGGTAAAAAATAATATACCTCGATTCGATTTTATGGGAGCAGGCAAACCAGAACAAGATTATGGCGTACGAGAGTTTAAATCAAAATTTGGAGGGGAGTTAGTAGAACATGGGCGGTTTAATTATGTAGCTAAGCCACTCCTTTATGGTATGGGAAAAACAGCGGTAAAAATTTTAAAAAAGCACGGATGAAAATATTGATAGATATAGGGCATCCTGGCCATGTACATTTATTTAAAAACTTTGCAAAAGAAATGATGACTCAAGGACATGAATTTTTATTTACATGCAGACAGAAAGAGTTCGAAATAGAGTTGCTAAAAGCAGAGGGATTTAATTATGTGTCTTTTGGAAAAAAATACAATACCACATTTGGAAAATTATTTGGCCTGTTAAAATTCGATTTTATGGAGTTTGTACAAGGTTTAAAATTTAAACCAGATTTGTTTATGAGTCATGGCTCTCCGTATGCAGCACATGCAGCTGCCGTATTAAGAAAGCCACATGTTTCTTTAGAAGATTCTGGGAACTGGGAGCAAATGAAAATTTATTTGCCTTTTACAAATTGTGTACTTACGCCCGATGTTTTGTTCGAAGATTTAGGGAGCAAGCAAATTAGATATGCGTCTTACCACGAACTAGCATATCTGCATCCCAACTATTTTACAGCAAAAGGGAACCATGCAGATATTTTAAATTTAAAAGAAGGAGAAAAATATGTAATACTCCGATTTGTATCGTGGAATGCTTCGCACGATAAAGGACATAGTGGTTTTTCAGAAAAAGAGAAAAGTAAAATTATAGATTATTTAGCAGCAAAATATAGCGTGTTTATAACCGCAGAAGGCTATTTGCCAGAAAAGTACCAAAAATACAAAATACGAATAGCTCCAGAGCAAATGCACGAAGTACTTGCAGGAGCCGAATTTTTTATCGGAGAAGGAGCAACAATGGCTGCCGAAGCAGGAGTTTTAGGCACACCTGCCATATATGTAAACTCTATCCGTAGAGCTTATAATGAAGATCAAGAGAAATATGGATTAGTATTTAATTATCAGACAGAAGTAGGTGTTTTTGATAAAATAAAAGAGTTAGAAAACATTCCTAATTTAAAAGAGAACTTTAAAGAAAGAAGACAAAAACTATTAGCAGATAAAATAGATATTACTGCCTATATGGTATGGTTTGTAGAGAATTATCCGGAAAGTGAAAAAACAATAAGAAAAACCCCCGAACTACAATACAATTTTAGATAATGGATTTTACAGTAAAAAAATATAAGGAATTATTAAAAGCATTAATAGCTAAAGAATACAATTTTCAGACTTTTGAAGCGTATATTCAAAGCCCAAAAGAGAAAAGCATAGTACTTCGGCACGATGTAGATTTGTTACCTTATAATTCGCTCGACTTTGCAAAAATACAGGCAAACTTTGGAATAAAAGGCACCTATTATTTTAGGGCTGTTCCCGAAAGTTGGGACGAAAAAGTGATTAGAGAAATAGCAAAAATGGGTCATGAAATAGG
>CALHVB010000034.1 GCA_938039345.1 uncultured Sediminicola sp. | reverse complement strand
ACTAATTTGTAATTAATTGAAGTAGTTGAATTACTCCCTGCAAATGCGATTATAGATGCCATAGAATATAATTTTTAGTACGAAAATACCCAAATATGAATTAATTGCATCTATTTTGTATAATTTTGCTGAAATAAAAGTCCAAACTTGTTGTTTTACAAGTATATACTAGTGACCTAATTTTATGAGAAGCAAAACAAACAGACTCTATTTTATAGATGCTATACGTGCTTGGGCTATTTTAATGATGCTTCAAGGACATTTTATAGATGGTTTGTTAGACCCTGTATTTAAAGACCAATCTAGTATTACCTATAATATTTGGCTCTATTTTAGAGGTATTACCGCTCCTATATTTTTTACGGCTTCTGGTTTTATATTTACGTATTTATTAATAAAAGGAAATATATCTGGAGTAGAAAACCCAAGAATAAAAAAAGGTATAAAAAGAGGCTTAGAGCTTATTTTTATTGGTTATTTATTACGCTTAAATTTATTAGGCCTTTTAATAGGAGAAGTATATGGTGCATTTTACATTGTAGATGTTTTGCATTGTATAGGCTTTTCTATTTTAGGAATTATAGCTATTTATACCTTAAGTAAACAAAAGAACAAATATTTATTTCCTTCTATATTATTAGCGATTACAGTTGTTTTATTCTTGTTTGAACCTTATTATAGCAAGTTAAATTTTTCTTTTTTACCAAATTTTGCAGCTAACTATTTTACAAAAATAAACGGTTCTGTTTTTACTATTTTTCCTTGGTTTGGCTATACAACTTTTGGAGGCTTAATAGCTGTTTTATTTAACAAGTATAAAAATCATAAACACCTATATACTACAGCAATTGCATCTAGTATTACTATAGGTTTAGGACTTATATTTTTATCTTCTTCTATTTTTGTAACGTTATCTAAAGTAACAGGAGTTGAGTTATTTATGCAAGTTTTTTATAATAACTACTTATTTATTCGCTTAGGTGATGTATTAGTAGCTTTTGGTATTTTTATATTGTTAAGGCGCTATATTACCAATAACACTTTTCTAAATATTGGTAAGAGCACCCTATCCATATATATTATTCATTTTGTTATTCTCTATGGAAGTTTTACTGGTTTAGGTTTATACCCCTTTCTACACCACTCTTTAAATCCATATGCTGTAGTTTTAGGAGCTATATTATTTGCTATAACTACTACTGCATTAGCATTACGATACGAAAAAAACAAAGCTTATATCCATAACATTTTATACATTAGGTACAGATGGGCTAAACTAAAGTTAAATCCGTGGAAAACATTTACCTATAATCTACTAAAAGTATATTTAATTAAAACTAAACTATTTCTTTTAAAGCTATTTAGATTAGTTAAGAATTAAGCTTCTCCCTTTTTAAACCGTATGCTTTACGCTAAATTAGCTCTAAAAAATTATTATGAGCGAAAATAAAGCCTTTACCCCTATAAAAGTAGATTTAGAAAAAGATAGAAAATACGGATGGTGTACTTGTGGTAAATCTGCAAATGAGCCATTCTGCGATGGAGCTCATAAAGAACATAAAGCTGGACCTTCATTAAAATTTTCTGTAGAAGAAGATAAAACGGCACACTTATGTACTTGTAAGCAAACAAGCAATCCTCCATATTGCGATGGGTCTCACAAAAATTTATAGACTCTAATACCACAATAGTTACTATAAAAGCGAAACATAATTATGTTTCGCTTTTTTTATATTTTTTTGAAAGGTTGTCACTTTTATGCCGACTGACTTGCTAATCGGTTTATTAAGTGTTTATAGTAGCACTAAAAATTGCTATGAAAAAGAAAAAGCCTCATCTATTTTTAGATGAGGCTTTTGTATTATTATACTTTATATAATTTATGAATTAAATAAAAGTCTACCACTCATTAATTCATTTACTTTTACTTTTACATCTGCTATAACTGCAGTATCTTCTATATTACTAAGAACAGTATCTACTAAATCTACAATAACTGCCATATCTTCTTCTTTTAAACCTCTAGTTGTAATTGCAGCTGTACCAAATCTAATACCAGAAGTAATAAATGGAGATTTATCATCAAAAGGAACCATATTTTTATTAGCAGTAATATCCGCTTCTACTAAAGCTTTTTCTGCTTCTTTTCCGTTAATGCCTTTATTTCTTAAATCGATTAACATCATATGGTTATCTGTTCCTCCAGAAATAATTTTATATCCTTTGGCTACAAAAGCAGATGCCATAGCAGCAGCATTCTTTTTAACTTGTAATATATAATGCAAGAAATTATCAGACAAAGCTTCTCCAAAAGCAATTGCTTTTGCTGCAATAATATGCTCTAAAGGACCACCCTGATTTCCTGGAAATACTGCTAAATCTAACAATGCAGACATCTTACGTAGTTTTCCATTTTTTAATTTTATTCCAAATGGGTTTTCAAAATCTTTCCCCATCATTATCAAACCACCTCTTGGTCCACGTAATGTTTTATGAGTTGTTGTTGTTACAATATGGCAATGAGGTATAGGATCATTTAATATACCTTTTGCAATAAGACCAGCAGGATGAGAAATATCTGCTAATAAAATAGCTCCTACGCTATCTGCAATAACTCTAAAACGCTCAAAATCTATATCTCTAGAATATGCAGAAGCACCAGCTATAATTAATTTTGGTTGCTCTTTAGTAGCAATCTCCTGAATTTTATCATAATTTAAAACTCCTGTTTCTTCGTCTACCCCGTAAAAAACTGGATTATATAATTTACCTGAAAAGTTTACTGGCGAACCATGAGTTAAGTGCCCTCCATGAGAAAGATCAAACCCTAAAATAGTATCCCCAGCTTGTAAACATGCATGGTATACAGAAGCATTTGCTTGTGAACCAGAGTGCGGCTGTACGTTTACATATTCGGCTCCAAATAATTCTTTAGCTCTATCTATTGCTATTTGCTCTATAACATCTACAACTTCGCAACCACCATAATAACGCTTTCCAGGATAACCTTCGGCATATTTATTGGTTAACACAGAACCTGCAGCTTCCATAACTTGTGGGCTTACAAAATTTTCAGAAGCGATAAGCTCTATTCCATTGATTTGACGTTCAGCTTCTTCAGCTATTAATTCAAAAATTTGATTGTCGCGTTGCATAGTTAAATTATTGCATTAAAAATAAGCTGCAAAAATACAAATTGCCTTTATTAATTAATACAAAAAAAGCTATTTAGATTAATATTTTTTTTAATAATAATTAATAAACTTATTTTTAACACAAGTGCCCAACTGTAAGAATAGAGATACAAAATGGAAGTAAAAACTTTGTTATATTTATAAACTGATACCAACAAGTGCCAAGTCTATATTCTAAATGAAAAAAATTCTATTATTATGTTTCCTTATTTCTAATACTATTTATAGTCAATTAGGCTTTTGTGATGGTAGTAAAGGAGATCCCATTTTTGAAGAAAACTTTGGTATAGGAACAGATTTTGGACCAGAATTGTCTACAGGTACTACTAATTACAATTATATAGCCACAGGAGGACCTCCTATAGATGGACAGTATACTATAAGCTCACAAATTAATAATTGGTTCGACTGGCATAATATTGAAGACCACACTCCTAATGACACTAACGGAAAAATGTTAATTGTAAATGCTGCTTTTACTGCAGGGGAATTTTATTCCATCGAAGTAAGTGGTTTATGCGCGAATACAACCTACGAATTTTCCTCTTGGTTAATTAATGTATCTTCTAGTGCCAATAGTGCGTCTTGTGGAGGAAACCCACACAACCCTGTTAATGTAACTTTTCAAATTTTAGATTCTGGCGGAGTCGTTTTAGCTTCTGGAAACACAGGTAATATTCCTGCAACTAATACTCCTAATTGGGAACAGTATGGATTGGTTTTTACAACAACAAATGAAACTGAGGTAACTTTAAAAATGATAAACAACGGTACTGGTGGTTGCGGTAATGATTTAGGCATAGATGATATTTTATTTAGATCCTGTGGAGATTTAACTACAATTTCCTCTGATTTAGGTGGTAATGAAGACTATAATGTTTGTGAAGATCAAGGACCAACCAATATTAACTTACAGGCAGTAGTAACGCTACCTGTTTACGATTCTCCAGAATATTTATGGCAAGAAAGCAGTGATGGTGTAACATGGACAAATACAACTATAATGTCTAATACATATACCGTTACAAATATTATCACAGACACTTATTACAGAGTAAGAGTCGCAGAAAATAGTACAGATTTAAACACTTTAGAATGTAGTAGTTTTTCTTCTCTTTATAAAGTTAGTATTGTGGAAATTCCAGCAGAACCTACTAACCCCGTAAACGTAACTGTTTGTGAAGGAGAAAGTATTAGCCCGTTAAGTGTAAATGTAGAGTCAGGCTATACCGCAAATTGGTACACTACCGCTACTGGTGGAACTCCTGTAAATGAAGAAAGCACAAACTATAACACTTCTGTAGCAGGTACCTATTATGTAGAAGCTACGCACCCCTTAGTCTCATGTATTAGCCCTACACGTACTCCTGTTACATTAACTATAAATAAAATTCCAAATGTATCTGACGAAAATGTTAGATTTTGCCAAGAACAACCCTTCACTATTAGTGCAAATATAGATAATGCAACATATTTATGGTCTACTGGTGCTACCACAAAAGATATAGCTATAGATAGCCCTGGGACATACATTGTTACAATAACATCTGCACAAAGCTGCAGTGCAACAAAAACCATTACCGCAGCTCATAATGAACAACCTATAATAAAAATAATATCTTCTAACAGAACAGATATTACGGTTAACTTAGAGAAACAAGGCGATTTTGAATATTCATTAGATGGTTTCCTATATCAAAACTCCAATACATTTAGAAATATTAGAGGAGGCACATATAACGTATTTGTCCGCAATAAAGATGGATGTACTCCAATATCACAAGAATATATTCATTTAGAAATTCCTTTTTTCATTACTCCTAATGGTGATAATATTAATGACACCCTTATTTTTTATGGTATAGAAAATTATACTTTATCAAGAGTAAGTATATTTGATCGTTATGGAAAATTAATTATTTCTAATAACGGTTCAAATTTTTCTTGGGATGGCACTTTTAATGGCATTCCTTTACCATCATCTGATTACTGGTACAAAATAACTTTAGATAATACAACCATATTAAAAGGGCATATTGCACTAAAACGGTAAGCTTTACTAATGTTTTATTGCAATATACAGGCTTCTCATCATACGAAAAACAGTAATGATTCGTTATTTATATGATTTTGGCATGGCTATTGGAATATAGCTTCAACAAACCTTTTAAATCAATATATTATGAAAAAATCTTTACTCGGAATAAGTATTCTTTTTCTAATTTCTTGCGCAGGAGTTAAAAAAACACAAGAAGCTTTAAATACAGGAAACTACCACAATGCCATAAATAAGGCTATTAAAAATATTGCGGATAATAAAACTAAAAAAGGAAATCAGCCCTATATAGCTCTACTAGAAGAGGCCTTTCTTAAAAATACAGAACGTGAATTAAATGAAATATCATACTTAGAAAAAGAAGGAAACCCAGCTAATTATGAAAAAATTCATAATACCTATAATAATCTAAAAACAATACAGGAGCGCATAAAACCTTTATTACCATTACGTATTTACGATGAAAACAGAAATGCAAGATTTTCTTTTAACAATTATGATGCAAAAATAATTACTAGTAAAAATAAGCTTTCTGATTATTTATATACAAATGCTTCTTCATTACTATCTAATGCTTTACATAAAGAAGATTATAGAAAAGCTTATGAAGATTTTAGCTATTTAAATAAAATAAGTCCTGGCTACTCAGATTCTAGAAGTAAAATGGAAGAAGCCCATGCTAAAGGAATAGATTATGTTAAAGTAAGCCTTTTAAATGATACCGAGAAAATTATTCCAGTTCGTTTAGAAGAAGAACTATTAAATTTTGACACCTATGGACTAAATAATTTATGGACAGAATACCATACAAAACCTACCAATAAAGTTCGTTATGATTACGAAATGCAGGTTGCTTTTAGAAATATTGATGTGTCGCCAGAACAGGTAAAGGAAAAACAAATTATTAAAGAAAAGCAAATTAAAGATGGTTATAGGTATGCACTAGATACTAACGGGAATGTGGTAAAAGACAGCTTAGGAAATAAAATTAAAATAGATAAATTTAAAACTGTAAAATGTAATTTTTATCAATTTACACAATTTAAAGCTGCGCAAGTAACCGGAAACGTTAGTTTCACCGATTTAAATACGAAACAATTAGTAAACTCGTACCCACTAGCAAGTGAGTTTATATTTGAACATATATATGCTAATTATGATGGTGATAAAAGAGCTTTAGATAATAATTTAGTTTCTCTTTTAAATTTAGCTGCAGTACCCTTCCCTACAAATGAAAATATGGTTTATGATGCTGGTGAAGATTTAAAAGCAAAATTAAAAGGAATTATAACACAACAGCACTTTTAATTTATTCTATTTCTTTAAAAAATATAATAATAAAACAGGTAATAATTTTATTAATTATTACCTGTTATTTAGTTTATATGACAAGTAATTTTACTCTTTATAAGAAATTCCAAACAATTCTTTCTGGTTGTTTTCTTGCCCCATAAAAGTTAATTGTAGCTTTTCTAACCTTACAGAAACTTATTAAAATCTATTTCATTTATGCCTCCATGAGATGCATGAGCAACCGTAATTCCATTCTTAATTACCAAAAGCTGGGGAGACTCGTGCATTACCTGAAAACGAATTCCTGTTTCATTGGATACTTCTCTGTAAGAGTGCAAATCTAAATAGTATAAATCGGCTTCTTCCTCGGTTAAAGGGTAACTAGATATTACTGTATTCATAACCATTCTACTAATTCCGCATGTGGTAGAATGTTTATAAATAAATTGTGTTTTAGTTTTAGATTTTTCTTTTATTACATCTAATTGCTCTAAAGATGTTAAAGGAATCCAAGGAAGTACTTTTTCTTCTTTTTTATTATCATCATTTCCTCCAAAGAGATTTCCGAATATGCCCATATTTATATTTTTATAATTAAGTCGAACTAAAACCAGATACTTACAAACTGCCTAAATGTCTTGCTATTCTGGTATTTATAAGACATTCTGTCTGTTTTAGCATACTGGTAAGATTATTGAATTTATCTTTTCAAAAATAAACATTAACGATAATATATATACCTAATGAATTTTAATAATTTCACTATAAAATCACAAGAAGCATTGCAGCAAGCGCAGCAACTAGCTCAAGAATTAGGGCATCAACAAATAGAAAACGAGCATTTATTTAAAGCCTTAACTACGGTAGATGAAAATGTTTTACCATATATCCTAAAGAAAATAGGAATAAACAACTCCCTATTAAATCAAATAGTAGAAAAAGAGTTAGAAAGCTTCTCAAAAGTTACAGGCACAGATATAATGCTTTCCCCTAAAGCTGGTAGTACACTAAACGAAGCAAGTAATATTGCAAAAAAAATGGAAGACGAGTATGTTTCCACAGAACACCTATTACTTGCCATATTTAAATCTAAAAGTAAAATTGCGCAAATTCTAAAAGACCAAGGAGCAACAGAAAAGGAAATAAAAGCAGCTATTAAAGAGTTACGAAAAGGAGATAAAGTAACATCGCAAAACGCAGAAGAAAACTATAACTCTTTAAATAAGTATGCTAAAAATTTAAATGAACTAGCAGACAATGGAAAATTAGATCCAGTTATTGGTAGAGACGAAGAAATAAGAAGAATACTCCAAATACTATCTAGAAGAACAAAAAATAACCCCATGCTGGTAGGAGAACCTGGTGTTGGAAAAACAGCTATTGCAGAAGGCTTAGCACACAGAATTATTCAAGGAGATATTCCAGAAAACTTAAAAGAAAAAGTAATTTTCTCATTAGATATGGGAGCGCTAATTGCAGGAGCTAAATACAAAGGGGAATTTGAAGAACGCTTAAAAGCTGTTGTTAAAGAAGTAATAGCATCGGACGGAGACATTGTTCTTTTCATTGATGAAATACACACACTGGTAGGTGCTTGTGGTGGACAAGGAGCTATGGATGCTGCTAACATACTAAAACCTGCATTAGCAAGAGGAGAATTGCGTGCTATAGGAGCTACAACATTAGACGAATACCAAAAATATTTTGAAAAGGATAAAGCATTAGAACGTAGATTTCAAAAAGTTATAGTTGATGAACCAGATACAGAGAGTGCCATCTCTATTTTAAGAGGAATAAAAGATAAATACGAAACTCACCACAAAGTACGCATAAAAGATGAATCCATAATTTCGGCAGTAGAGCTATCGCAACGATATATTACCAATAGATTTTTACCAGATAAAGCTATTGATTTAATAGATGAAGCTGCTTCTAAATTACGAATGGAAATTAATTCTAAGCCAGAAGAGTTAGATGTTCTTGACCGTAAAATAATGCAGTTAGAAATTGAAATAGAAGCTATAAAAAGGGAAAACGATGCTACAAAACTAAAAACCTTAAACGTAGATCTTGCTAATTTTAAAGAAGAGAGAAATGAAATATTTACAAAATGGGAAAGTGAAAAAACAGTTGTAGATAACATTCAAAAAACGAAACAAAATATTGAGGATTATAAGCTCGAAGCAGAAAAAGCAGAACGCAATGGCGATTATGGTAAAGTAGCAGAACTACGCTATGGAAAAATAAAAGATGCACATGAAAGTCTAGAAAAATTAGAAGAGCAACTCGCAGAACAACAAAAAGGAGATACGCTTATTAAAGAAGAAGTTACCAATGAAGATATTGCTGAAGTGGTGGCTAAATGGACTGGTATACCTGTAACCAAAATGATGCAAAGCGAGCGTGAAAAATTGCTGCAATTAGAAAGCGTATTGCACAAACGTGTAGTTGGGCAAGAAGAAGCTATACAAGCAGTTTCAGATGCTATTAGAAGAAGTAGAGCTGGTTTACAAGATACCAAACGCCCAATTGGTTCTTTTTTATTCTTAGGAACTACAGGGGTTGGTAAAACAGAACTAGCTAAAACACTTGCGGCCTATCTTTTTGATGATGAAAATGCTATGACTCGTATAGATATGAGTGAATACCAAGAACGCCATTCTGTTAGTAGATTGGTTGGTGCTCCTCCTGGATATGTAGGATACGATGAAGGCGGACAATTAACAGAAGCTATGCGCCGTAGGCCTTATTCTGTAATATTATTAGACGAAATAGAAAAAGCGCACCCAGATACTTTTAACATATTACTTCAGGTATTAGATGAAGGTAGGTTAACAGATAATAAAGGACGTGTAGCAGATTTCAAAAATAGTATTATAATTATGACCAGTAATATGGGAAGTCATATTATTCAAGAAAATTTTGAAAAAAATAAAGATATAGAAATTGCTACAGAAACATCAAAAACAGAAGTGCTATCGGTATTAAGAAAAACTATACGACCAGAGTTTCTAAATAGAATAGATGATATTGTAATGTTTACTCCACTAAGTATCAATGATATTACTCAGGTAGTTAAAATTCAATTAAATAAATTGAAAAAAATGTTGGCAAAACAACATATTACAATAGATGCTACAGATGAAGCAATTAATTATTTAGCAAAAAAAGGATTTCATCCAGAATACGGTGCCAGACCCGTAAAAAGAGTTATTCAAAAAGAAGTTTTAAATAGTTTGTCTAAAGAAATTCTAAGTAGAACTTTAAACACAGAAAGTATTGTTTTAATAGACTCTTTTAATGATACATTAGTGTTTAGGAATCAAAAATAAGAATATGAAATAGTTAAAAACGCTCTAAAAAAGAGCGTTTTTTCTGTATACCATAGTCTTTTTTACGCAAAAAACTTAAAGTAGCAATATAGATTTTTTATATTCGCACAATACTAAACCGCACTAAACTATAAAGCATGTCTACGAAAGCTGAAAAAACCGCTGCGTATATCATAAAAACTGTTGCTCCAATTTTTAATAAATTAGGTTACGTAGGAACCAGCATGAGTGATTTAACTGACGCAACTGGACTTACAAAAGGATCTTTATATGGTAATTTTGAAAATAAAGAAGCATTAGCCTTATCGGCATTTGAATATAACAGCAAACTTTTACTCGAAAAAATCAGCGAAAGGTTAAATACAGAAGGTACATCTCTGGATAAAATATACTCCCTTACAAATTTTTATAAAGAGTATGATGTGTTTACAAAACAACTTGGCGGTTGCCCAGTTTTAAATATTGGCGTAGATGCGCAACATAATAATAAATTATTAGCTGCTGCTACAAAGGAACTTGTAAAAACCATAGAAGGAAAAATAGCTTTAGTTTTAGAAAAAGGAATACATAATAATGAACTAAATATTCCTGTTACGCCACTACAGTTTGCTAAGCAACTATATACTATGCTACAAGGTGCTATTGCTATGGCAACCATTACTCAGGATAAAAAATATCTTATAAATACTGTTGCTTATCTAAATTTATTAATAAGTAAAGAAATTAAAAAATAGCCATTTCATATACTTTTTTATTAATTTTATAGTTACTAAAATACGTTATTTAAGTTCCTATAAAAACATACAGTTATGAAAACATTAAAAATTTTATTTTTTGTTGTTTTAATTGCTACTACAATACTAAGTTGCAAACAAGATATTCCTCCCCAAAAAGACAACACTGTCTCTACTTTTTATTTTATAAGGCATGCCGAAAAAGATAGAAGTGATTTAGAAAACGAAGACCCAGAATTAAATCAAGATGGATTAGGAAGAGCTATTAGATGGGCAGAGGTTTTTGATCCTATTGCATTAGATCAAATTTATATTACAGACTATGAAAGAACTTCCATGACTGCTGCTCCTACAGCTGTAAAAAAAGATCTAGAAACTAAATACTATACTCCAGAAGATATAAATGTTAAACAATTTTTTCAAGATCATAAAGGTAAAAATGTACTTATAATTGGGCACTCTAATTCTACGCCAAATTTTGTAAATAAAATGATAGGCGAAGATAAATATGAAACCTTAGATGAGTACGACAATAGCAGTTTATTTATTGTTCGTTATATTGGAGATACACCTAGCGAAATTCATTTAAAAATGGATTAATCGCAATTATATTAGTAACATTCTAATTATTAAATTTCTTACGAATTGCATATCGCATATTTGTTTCTATTTTTGTGGTACATATGCAGAAGAATATTAATATAAAAAATAAAAGAGCAAAGTTCGAATATGAACTTCTCGATACCTACATTGCTGGTATTGTTCTATCTGGGACCGAAATAAAATCTATTCGTTTAGGGAAAGCTTCAATTTCTGAAAGTTTTTGTGAATTTAATGACCGTAGAGAGCTCTTTGTAATTAATATGCAGGTAGATGAGTATTCTCATGGCACGCATTATAACCACAAACCAAAAGCCTCAAGAAAATTATTATTAAACAAAGGCGAATTAAAAAAATTAGAACGCCAAGTTAAAGATGTAGGACTTACGATAGTACCTTTAAATCTTTTTGTAAATGACAATGGACTTGCTAAAATAAAAATAGCACTTGCAAAAGGTAAAAAGTTATACGATAAACGTGAAAATATAAAAGACAGAGATAATAAAAGAAACCTTGACCGTATTAAAAAGAATTTTAACAACTAAGTAGGTTCAATATATATACAAAAGTACCTATATTCACTTTTTCAACATATATATTTACATCATTTCCATTTTTACTTATCAAGAATAAGAAAGCATAAAAATTAACATAAATCTTAATTACAATTTCAAAATTATACTACATATTTGTGGGTATGAAAAGATTTACATTTAATACCGTTTTAACTTTCTTTGTATTATTATCTGCATGCAGTTCTAATGATAATTCAGGTTCAGATTCCGAAGAAAGTATTAACCTTGAAACAGCTAAACTAACCGATTTCCCCTTTGAAGAAATTGAGTATACAAATATCAAAATTACTCAGCCAGTTATAAGCAATAATAAGGAAACAACGGAAGGTGAAATTATTATTACATTACCATACACAGTAACTTCTTTATTCCTTTCTTTAAAATCTGCAAATATAAATACAGAAAAATTTAATGTGTTTCCTTCTGTTGGAAATAAGGAACTATTTTCAGAAACCGATTTTATAAAATATACAATTACATCAAAAAATAACCCTGACAAAACACTACATTATAATGTAAAAATAATTATCGATGAGAACCCAGAAGAAGAAATCCTTTCTATAACAAATTTTGAATTATTAGCAAATGATAATTCTGCCTTCACAGATATTGATTTAATTAAAAAATCAAAACTACAAACAATAGACTCTCTTATTATTTGTTTTTTTCCTGCTTCTATTGATTTTTCGGAATTAGCACCTGCAATAAAATATAAAGGCTCTAATATTGAGTATAGAATAAATGATAACGATTTTAAAAAATACCCAGTTGATACTGGAGAAACTATCAATTTTAAATACCCAAATACTGTTGATTTTAAAATTAGTAATTCTACTAATTCAACATCAACAACCTACAGAATAATTGTTGATACAAAACATCCTATTTCTTTTAATGAAGCAGAAATTACTATACCAGATTTACAAATAGGAAATACTTATAACGGTACAGGAGTAGCCACATGGGTTAATCAAGGAAATTATCCTATAACTACTATGAGCCCTAATGAGTATAGCAATATTATAACGCCGGCTACAGGATTAGACAATATTTTTGCAATAATATTATCTAAAAATAGTGGTGGAAATATAAATCCCAACGAAGAAGGAACAGTAAATATTACTATAACAGAAACTCCTTTAATTGGAGAATATAAAGCATCTGCTATATATAATCTTAATTTTAACCAAAACTCTTGGATTCTCGTTAATTCACCTACTGATAGTTTTATTGAAAATTTTGGTTACGACAACGTAGAATTAAATGTTAAAGGAAATATTATTGAATAATAATTTATGACACAAAGTCATTTCTTCTTAAGCCTATTGTATAGCACATAAGCTAATAAAACTATTACAAAATAAAGAAGAAATGACTTTGGTTTACCATCTGTTCCTATTGTAGATAATACCCTTTCCCATCTAATTTTATTAAAACCTTTATTAAGAGTTTCCCAACTAAACCATATTAATACGGGTTTGCCTACTACATGATCAAAAGGAACATAACCCCAAGCCCTAGCATCAACAGAGTTA
>CALHVB010000033.1 GCA_938039345.1 uncultured Sediminicola sp. | reverse complement strand
CCGCTAGTTGCAAACTAGCGGTAGCGTTTTAAGAACAATAAAAGAATTTTCTAAAATTAGTACCGTACCTGTAATGCCGTAAGAGTAAGAAAGCTTAGTTTTTTAGAATTATATATTGAGTTTAGATTTAGTCGCTATATTAAACAATACTTGTACTGCCACTAGTTGCAAACTAGCGGTAGCGTTTTAAAAATAATAAAGAATTTTATAAAACTAGTAACTTACCTGTAATGCCATAAGAGTAAGAAAACATAGTTTTGATAGAATTGTATATTGGATTTAGCTTTAGTAGTTTAATTAAACAATACTGTACTGCCCAGCTACCGCTAGTGTGTTTTAAAAAGAATAAATGTGCTAGTGCTAGTTTGTAACTAGTACCGTACCTGCTATGCCGTAAGAATAAGAAAACATAGTTTTTAGAATTATATATTGGATTTAGATTTAATTGCTCTATTAAACAATACTATGCTGCCACTAGTTGCAAACTAGCGGTAGCTTTTTAATAACAATAAAAGAATTTTATAAAACTAGTACCGTACCTGTAATGCCATAAGAGTAAGAAAACATAGTTTTTAGAATTATATATTGTATTTAGCTTTAATGGTTTTATTAAAAAAATACTGTGCTGCCACTAGTTGCAAACTAGCGGTAGCGTTTTAAGAATAATAAAAAAAAATCTAAAACTAGTAACTTACCTGCTGTACCATAAGAGGAAGAAAAACATAGTTTTTATAGAATGATATATTGGATTTAGCTTTAGTAGTTTTATTAAACAATACTGTGCTGCCACTAGTTGCAAACTAGCGGTAGCGTTTTAAAAATAACAAAAGAATTTTCTAAAACTATTGGTGTACCTACTATACTTTTAGCGTAAAAAACATAGCTTTTACAATAGTATATAAATTAAAAACAATTGGGATTGCTAAGAATTACGACCTAATGCTAACATTAAAATATTATAAAAATATTTAGTTACTTAAAAAGGCACATCACTATCATCCTCAGATGTATTCATAGAACTACCAAAGGCCTCGTCTGCACTAGGTAAATTATTTGTTGCAAAGGGGTTTTCTTCACCATCATTCATTTTAGATTGGAACTCAAAAGGAGAATCGAATTCTTCTAAATTATCAAACTTACCAAGGTTACCAATAAATTTAAGCCTAATATTTTCTAAGCCACCATTTCTGTGCTTAGCCACAATAAACTCTCCTTGCCCTGCTGTTGGCGAACGTTCATCATCATCCCACTCATCTATCTTATAATATTCTGGTCTGTATATAAAAGATACAATATCGGCATCTTGCTCAATGGCTCCAGATTCCCTTAAATCTGATAGTACAGGTCTTTTGGTACCACCACGTGTTTCTACCGCACGCGATAACTGAGAAAGTGCAATTACTGGTACATTTAATTCTTTTGCCAAGGCTTTAAGGTTTCTAGAAATGGTAGAGATTTCTTGCTCCCTATTTCCTCCTCCTTTTTGGCTACCGCCAGCGGTCATTAACTGCAAATAATCTATCATTATCATTTTTATACCATGCTGAGAGGCCAGACGCCTTGCTTTGGCTCTTAGGTCAAAAATGGATAAAGATGGGGTATCATCTATAAACAAAGGGGCTTTTTCTAATGCTTTTACTTTTACATTTAATTGTTCCCACTCGTGTTTTTCTAATTTTCCTGTTCTTAATTTTTCTGATGATAATCCTGTTTCAGAAGATATTAAACGGGTAATTAATTGTACTGATGACATCTCTAATGAAAAGAATGCTACTGGTGACCCCGAATTTACTGCCATATTACGTGCCATAGATAAGGTAAGTGCTGTTTTACCCATACCAGGACGTGCTGCAACAATAATTAAATCACTGGGCTGCCAACCCGAGGTTAATTTATCTAGCTTATCAAAACCAGAGGGGATACCACTGAGTCCTTCTTTCCCTGCTATTTCTTCTATTCTCTTTTTTGCCTGAATTACTAAGTTCTGAGCTGTTTCTGCAGAACGTTTTAAATTGCCTTGCGTTACATCGTATAACTTAGATTCGGCACCATCTAATAAATCAAAAACATCGGTACCTTCATCATAGGCGTCTTGTATAATTTCATTCGAAATTTTTATAAGACTACGTTGTATATATTTCTGAAGTATTATCCTAGCATGGAATTCTATATGCGCCGATGAGGCTACTTTTTGGGTTAACTGCACCAAATAATAATCCCCGCCAATAGCTTCTATTTTTCCATCTCTCTTTAATTGCGAAGAAACGGTTAATAAGTCTATTGGTTCTGAGCTTTCGAATAATTTAAAGATGGCTTCATAAATAAATCTATGGGCATCTTTATAAAAAACATCTGGATGTAATATATCTATTACTTCATCCACCCCTTTTTTATCAATCATCATAGCACCTAACACAACTTCCTCTAAATCAATAGCTTGAGGAGGTATCTTACCTCTTTCGAGACTAATTACAGCAGGTTTGTTTACTTTTTGACCAATAACAGGTTTTACATTTTCCATCTATGCTAAGGTATACAATTATGTGTTTGCTAACTTAAAAATGAACAACTACGATATCCACAGTTGGTTAACATTTGATTGTTAATAAGTTACAAAATTATGTTGATAACGAAAAAAAACTGGAGCTTTTACACTCCAGTTTTTAAAACTTTAACCTAAAAGTAGGTGTTAGCCATTAAAGACTCCCATTTCTGAATATTTATTCATACGAGATTCTACCAGTTCTTTTGGTGATAACTTTTTTAATTCGTTATAATGACTCGTAATCTTATCTTTTACTGTTTTAAAAGTTTTTTCTCTATTGGTATGTGCTCCTCCTAAAGGTTCTTTAACAATCTCATCTATTAACTTCTGTTTTTTCATATCTACAGATGTTAATTTTAATGATTCTGCTGCTTGTTCTTTGTATTCCCAGCTTCTCCATAATATAGATGAACAAGATTCTGGAGATATTACAGAATACCATGTATTCTCTAGCATTAATACTTTATCTCCTACTCCTATACCTAATGCTCCTCCAGATGCTCCTTCTCCTATAATAACTACTATAATAGGCACTTTTAAACGAGTCATCTCTAATATATTACGAGCTATAGCTTCTCCTTGCCCTCTTTCTTCTGCTTCTATACCTGCATAAGCGCCAGGTGTATCTACCAAACAAACTACTGGTACTCCAAATTTTTCGGCAGATTTCATTAAGCGTAATGCTTTACGATATCCTTCTGGATTAGCCATTCCAAAGTTACGGTACTGTCTTGTTTTGGTATTGTATCCTTTTTGGTGACCAACAAACATATAACTTTGATTGCCGATTTTACCCAAACCACCAATCATAGCCTTATCATCCTTTACATTTCTATCCCCGAAAAGTTCTAAAAATGTTCCTTCGCACATTGCATTAATATAATCTAATGTATAGGGTCTATTAGGATGCCTAGACAATTGTACGCGCTGCCAAGCAGTAAGGTTTTTATATATATCTTTACGTGTATCTGCTAGTTTCTTCTCTATTTGCTTACAAGTTTCAGAAACATCAACATCACTTTCCTCGCCAATAATAGCACATTTATTTAACTGCTCTTCTAGCTCTTTAATAGGAAGTTCAAAATCCAAATACTCCATGTATGAATTATTTTAATATCTATTAGCAGACAAATATAAAACATTAAACAAGGAACACTATATCCTTCTTCGTTTTTTTAATACGTTTTTATTCTTTAAAACACCATTTGCTACTACAGTACTTAAAATAAGTAATGCTCCTACATAAAATAAAGGGCTCATTTTTTCACTTTCGCCAATAAAGATAAAGGCTAGTATAATACCATAAACTGGTTCTAAATTTATAGTTAACATTACAGTATACGGGCTTAAATACTGCATTATCTTAACAGAAGCAATAAACGCATAGGCTGTACAGGCAGATGCTAGGATGAAAATATAAATAAAATCGTTTACCGATAACTGAAAAAAAGTCATTGAGAAATCGCCTTTAAAAAGGAGGTAAAGCGATAAAAATACTACTCCACTAGCTATTTCATAAAAAGAAATTACCGATGGTTTTAGCTGGTGCGTTAATTTTCCGTTTATTAAAGAAAATAGGGCTACTAAAAAAGCAGAAATTAAGGCTATAATAATACCCATAACATAGGAGGTTTCTACACTAAAAATAAGATATAAGCCTGCTATTACTACCAAACCAAAAACAACCTCGTACCAAATCATTTTTCTGCCATACCATATAGGCTCTAATAAGGCCGTAAAAAATGCTCCTGTAGACATGGTTGCTAAAGCAATGGACACGTTAGATATTTTTATAGCCATAAAAAAAGTAAGCCAATGCAATGCTATTAAAATACCTGCTAGTATTAGCAGCCCAATGGTCTTAGGGTTTATGACTTTTAAAGAATACTTTTTAAAACCTATAAAAAAGAAGATAATTACCGTAGCCATAAGCATACGATACCATACTAAGGGCAATGCCGCTATAGTTATTAGTTTTCCTAGAACGGCGGTGAATCCCCAGATAAATACTAGAAAATGTAAATGAAGGTGATTTTTTAGTTTAACGTTTGGCATTTTGCAACAAATACAATCCTACTAAACCAAAAACCACATTAGGTATAATTACTGCTAATAATGGTGAAAACCCAGACTGTTCTGCTAAGGTTCCAAAAACTTTATCAAAAAAGATATATACAAAAGCTACAACAATACCAAAAGCTAAATTTAACCCCATACCCCCTCTTCGCTTTTGCGCAGATACGGCAACAGCTATAATGGTAAGTATAAATGCTGTTATGGGTAATGCCCAACGTTTGTACTTTACTAAAACGTAGGTGTTAATATTAGAGGCTCCTTTTTTTCGTTGCTTATCTATAAACTCATTTAACTCAAAAAGGTTCTTCGTTTCTGCTACATAGGATAACTCTGCTAGTTCATCAATCTTAAAATTAAATACTGTATCTAATTTTCGTTTTTTTTCTACTTGCTCTACATCATTAACCAAAGTACGTTTTTCGTAATTTGTTAACCTGTAAATAGAATCTTTTTCTATCCAACGTATGCTAGCTGCGGATATTCTATAATCTAATGTGTTATCCTCCTTAAAATGTTCTAAAGTAAAATTATTACCTACTTTTCTATCGGGCACAAAACTACTAACGTATAAAAAATCAGTCTCATTTAACTGATTAAATATATTTTTTGTTTCTATGTTTTTTCTATTCTTTTTAAGGTATTTATATTGAAACTCGTTATAGCCAATACTAGCATAGGGTACTATAAACATCCCCATAAAAAACATTAAAATAGCTACAATAGAAGCCCCTATTAAATACGGTCTTAAAAACCTACCATAAGATACTCCGGAACTTAAAATAGCTACAATCTCGGTATTATTAGCGAGTTTAGACGTAAAGAATATTACTGATAAAAATAAGAATATAGGGAACAAAAGACTTCCTAAATAAATAACGAAATTAGAATAGTAAACAACTATCTCGTTTAAAGGAGCTTCGTTATCTATCATTTTAGATATTTGTTCGGCAAGGTTTGCTAATATCCCAATAGGAACAAACAGCATTAACATTACCCCAAATGTGGCTAAATATCTTTTAAGTATGTATTTATCTAGAATGGTTAACATTATAATCTTTTATCCATTTGCTTTACCATTATATTTTTCCATTCATAAAAATCTCCTGCTAAAATATGCTTTCTTGCTTCACGAGTCAACCATAAATAAAATCCAAGGTTGTGTATGGTGGCTATTTGTTTTCCTAAATATTCATTAGCAGCAAATAGGTGTCTTAAATAGGCTTTAGAATATTCGGTATCTACAAACGTAATTCCCATATCATCAATAGCAGAAAAATCGTTCTCCCACTTTTTATTTTTTATATTAATGGTACCGTGCGCTGTAAATAACATACCGTTACGGGCATTTCTAGTAGGCATTACACAATCGAACATATCTATACCCAATGCAATATTTTCTAAAATATTAATAGGCGTACCAACTCCCATTAAATATCTAGGCTTATCTTCTGGCAATACATCGCAAACCACCTCTGTCATGGCATACATTTCCTCTGCTGGCTCTCCTACAGATAGTCCGCCAATAGCGTTTCCTTCTGCTCCTACACCCGCAATATATTCTGCTGATTGTTTTCTTAAATCTTTATAGGTTGATCCTTGAACTATAGGGAAAAAAGTTTGAGCATAATCGTATTTAAAAGGTAGTTTTTCTAAATGTGTAATACAACGTTCTAACCATCTATGCGTCATATGCATAGAACGTTTTGCATAATTATAATCGCAAGGATACGGTGTACACTCATCAAAAGCCATAATAATATCAGCTCCGATAACACGTTGAATTTCCATTACATTTTCTGGTGTAAATACATGGTAAGAACCATCTATATGCGATTTAAACTTTACGCCTTCTTCTTTTATTTTTCTTCTCCCAGATAAAGAATATACTTGGTAACCACCACTATCTGTTAAAATATTACGATCCCAACCCATAAACTTATGCAAACCACCTGCCGCTTCTATTATATTTGTTTTAGGACGCAAATAAAGGTGATAGGTATTTCCGAGTATAATATCTGGATTAATATCTTCTTTTAATTCTCGCTGATGTACTCCTTTTACAGAAGCCACAGTACCCACAGGCATAAAAATTGGAGTTTCAATTTTACCGTGATCTGTTATCATTTCAGAAGCACGAGCTTTACTATTAGGGTCTGTTTTTTTTATGGTAAATTTCAAATCGTAAATATAAGTGCGCAAATATAATCAACTCCTTAGCATAATGTACTTAAGGAAAAAATAAAGTTCTACAAAATTACCTTAAAATGAGTTAAAATATAACAAAATAGCCTTGTATAGACAAAAGATAGCAGTTAAATTTGTGGCTTACTTAATAATATAAGAAAAATGCCAAAACTGCAAGAATTACAGGATTTAACGATACAAGTTCGTAGAGATATTTTGCGAATGGTACACAAAGTAAACTCTGGTCACCCTGGAGGATCTTTAGGTTGTACAGAATTTTTAGTAAGCTTATACAATGAAATCATGGAACTTAAGGATGGTGAGTTCGATATGGATGGAAAAGATGAAGATTTATTCTTTTTATCTAACGGACACATTTCTCCTGTTTTTTATAGCGTATTGGCTAGGAGAGGATATTTTCCAATAGACGAATTAAACACCTTTAGACTTTTAGATTCTCGTTTACAAGGACACCCAACTACCCATGAAGGTTTACCAGGTGTGCGTATTGCTTCTGGATCTCTTGGTCAAGGTATGTCTGTAGCTTTAGGTGCAGCACAAGCAAAGAAATTAAATAACGATAATAAACTTGTTTATTCTTTACATGGTGATGGAGAATTACAAGAAGGTCAGAACTGGGAATCTATTATGTATGCTTCTGCAAAGAAGGTAGATAATTTAATTGCTACAATTGATTTAAATGGACAACAGATTGATGGTTCTACCGATACTGTTTTAAACATGGGAGACCTTAAAGCTAAATTTGAAGCTTTTGGTTGGGATGTTTTAGAAATTAAAGAAGGAAACGATCTTGAAGCTATTTTAGAAGGCTATAAAGATGCAAAAAGCAGAACAGGAAAAGGAAAACCTGTTTGTGTATTGTTGTATACTATGATGGGTAATGGTGTAGATTTTATGATGCATACACATGCGTGGCATGGTAAAGCTCCTAACGATGAGCAATTAGCTACTGCATTTGCACAAAACCCAGAAACTTTAGGCGATTATTAATAGCACATTTACAAAAAGAAATTACAAAGATGAAAAAATATATAGATCAAGGTAGTAAAGATACACGTAGTGGATTTGGTGCAGGAATGACAGAATTAGGAAGAACAAATCCTAATGTTGTTTCTTTATGTGCGGATTTAATTGGTTCTTTAAAAATACAAACCTTTATAGATGAAAACCCAGAGCGTTTTTTCCAAATAGGAATTGCAGAAGCTAATATGATTGGTATTGCTGCTGGTTTAACTATTGGAGGTAAAATACCTTTTACTGGTACTTTTGCTAACTTTTCTACAGGTAGAGTTTATGATCAAATAAGACAATCTATCGCTTACTCCGACAAGAACGTTAAAATTTGTGCATCTCACGCGGGACTTACATTGGGAGAAGAT
>CALHVB010000032.1 GCA_938039345.1 uncultured Sediminicola sp. | reverse complement strand
AGGATGCCCGTCAGAAGCAAAATAAAGTATATTGTTTTGTGTGATGTATGGAAATGTTTCTCTAGACTCTGTGTTAATTTTAGGTCCCAAGTTTTTTGGAGAACCATAAGTACCATCATCATTAATAGCTACTACAAAAATATCTGAAGCACCTAATGTGCCTGGCATATCAGAAGCAAAATACAATTGCTTTTCATTTGCACTTAATGTAGGATGTGCTACAGAGTATTCATCACTATTAAACGGAAGTTCTATAATATCTGCCCATTCATTATTATCTAAAGTGGCTTTGTATATTTTAAGTCTACTAATACCTTTGTTATCTCTTGAAAAATTACCATTTTTAGAATTATTTCTGGTAAAATAGATGGTTTTTCCATCTTTTGTGAAGGCGGTAGATGATTCGTGTGTTTTGTTATTTAATATTTTAGATAGTTTTTTAGGAATATCCAAAGTACCATCATTAGAAACCGTAGACGAATATAAATTTAAAAATGATTTTTTGTTCCATTGATGTATAGCACGTGTTGTAATACCAGTATCTCTTGCTGTAGAAAAAATTAGTTCTTCCCCTCTAAAAGAAGGAGCAAAGTCTGAAGCGGTAGAATTTAAAGCACTGTTTTTAATAGTATATCTACCCGAATTCTCTTTTATTTTTAGTAAATAATCTGTACTCTCATTAAATTTTTGAGCACGAAGATCGTTTGTTTTTTCTTTTTCAAACTTTTGCATCCAAAAATCTGATTGCTCATATTTTTTAAGCGATTTTAGTGTTTGTGCATATCTATAAATATACTCTGGATTTACAGTAGCATTCTCTAATGTAAATAATTTGCTATACCAATCAGCAGCTTTTTCATAATTAGCATTTAGGTAATTGGCATTACCTAAGTTCTTGTATATTTCTTCTGAGTTATACCCCTTTTTTACTAAATTCTCATATGAATCTATAGCATCTGCATAAGCATAATTATCAAAATTTGTATCTGCTTTTTTTGTCTTTTTATCTTGCCCCATTACTAAAGAACAAGTAAAAAGCGTACCTAGTACTATATGTTTTAATATAATGTTCATCTTAGAAAAATCTTGGGGTTAATACTTTTTTATATCGTGTTAAAAACTCATAACGAAGCATTACTTCAAAAGAGCCATCGTTAAATTGTGTAGCACCTAAATCTGTAGTTTCTCTATCATAGGCAAGTCCTAACATTAACTGTTCAGATATTTGAAAGCCAAATAAAGCACTTACAGCAGCATCCCATCTGTAGGCTGCTCCAAGTGTAAATTTATCATTAAATAAAAAGTTTGCTGATAAATCTATCTGCAACGGAGCTCCTTTTACAGCTTTTAGTAAGCCAGCAGGTTTAAATTTCACATTACGATTTAAATCAAAAACATAGCCTGTAATTAAATAGATGTTTAAACGTTCTTTTGCTAAAAAAGAAGCGCTATTTCCTGAACTATCAAAATGTTCGGTTTGTAGAAAATTAGGAACAGATAATCCAGTATAAAATCTATCGGTATGGTAATAAATACCTGCTCCAAAGTTTGGTAAAAACCTTTTATCTATATTAACTAAATTAGTTTCAACATCATAGTTTCTTAATTTGGTAAAATCGATATTTAAGAAATGTCCACCTGCTTTTACTCCAAAAGATAGTTTTCTTTCCTCCCCTAATGGTATGGTATAAGAAAAGGCGGCATCAAAATAAGTATCTTGATTGGTTCCATTACCAATTTCATCATTTACAATAGATAAACCTAATCCTACTCTTTTAGAGACTGGAGTATGAAAATTTAATGTTTGTGTAGTAGGTGCACCATCTAAGCCAACCCATTGAGATCTATGTAAAGCACCAATGCTAAAAACGCCTCGTGATCCTGCATAAGCAGGGTTTACAGCAAGTGTATTGTACATATACTGAGTATACTGCGCATCTTGTTGTGCTTGTATAGATTGATATCCTGCAATTGTAAATAAGAATATGGTTATATATTTTTTCATTTTTTAAACTTTAATCTTTTTAATTTTCTTACAAAATTATCTGTTAATATATAAATATCCTGCTTTATTTAAGCTATTATTTCCATTTTCATACTTAATAATATAAAAATAAACACCAACAGGAAGTTCTTCATTTTTTTGAATGGTTACTCTACCATTAGAAATGCCTTTAAAAGCAGTACTAGGATTATTGTCATAGCCATTCATTTCGTATACAATAACACCCCATCGATTATAAATTTGCACAGTATTATTCGGGAATGAACGTATGTTTTCAATTTCAAAAAATGCATTAGTATCATTTCCATCCAGAGAAATAATTTCGTTTTTAACAGATATTCCTGTATCAGTAACTTCTGGACTGCATCCTGCATCTAATGGGTTTGTACCTCCAATAGAATCGCAAGGGTCTAGAGGGTCTGTGTTATCTGTTATTTCTTGTCCGTCTGGTATACTATCACCGTCTGTGTCTGCTGTATTTGGGTCTGTTCCTAATCCGATTTCTTGACTCGTAGTTAACCCATCATCATCACAATCACTAGCATCTAGGGCTAAACCATTAATAGAATCACAATCATCTAATGGATTGGTGTCATCAATTACTTCTTGTCCATCTAATATATTATCCCCATCTGTATCTGGATTATTTGGGTTGGTATTTAATATTGTTTCTTCAGTATCAGTTAACCCATCATTATCACTATCTACAGATATGTCTACAATTCCAGTACCTTGATTTCCGGCTGGGTCAGTTGCAGTAATGTTTAATATATCTCCATCGGTTAAGTCTGGAAAAGTTCCAGTATCAGGAACAGCTGTTTCCGTATCTAGGCTCCAATCACCATTTGTATCTGTCGTAATTGTATAGGTTACATCTGGAGTTCCATCTCCATTTGTGTCAATTTCAATAATGATATTTTCATTTGGATTTCCATTTCCTGTAATAATAGGAGTTGTATCTGTTTCTGAGGCGCTATCTACTGTAGGTGCGGTAGTATCAATAGTTACTTCGTTATTAGAAATATCCACGGAATTATTCCCTGCTGCATCAGTAATGGTAGCCACAACTTCATAGGAGTTACCATCTACAAAAGTCCCAAGCGTTCCTGAAGCAGGAGTATC
>CALHVB010000031.1 GCA_938039345.1 uncultured Sediminicola sp. | reverse complement strand
GTTTTAGTAGCCTTTGGCATGTCTTACCCTAATACAGAACTATTTTTAATGTTTGTACCAGTTCCTGTAAAAGCTAAATACTTTATTCCAATAATAATAGCAATGGATTTATTTTCTGGAATAACAGGATTTTCTTTATTTGGTGGAGGTATAGCTCATTTTGCCCATGTTGGTGGCGCATTATTTGGTTTTTTAATGATGTGGTATTGGAAAAAGAATCAGTTTAATGGTAACCGCTGGAATTAAGTATGAATTCAGGAGATTTAAAATATCAATACAAAAGGTTAAGCATAGTTGAGAAAATTATTGCTATAAATGTATTGGTGTTTATAGTAAATGGTCTTTTTACTTTTTTATTAAAATTACCAACAGATAGTATTACTAATTGGTTTGAGCTTCCAGAGAATATATTTTCATATATTAAGCAGCCTTGGTCTATTGTTACTTACTCTTTTTTTCATGGCAGTATAGGGCATATTTTTTGGAATATGTTGTTGTTATATTTTTCGGGTAGAATACTATTAAATTTATTTGGAAACCAGCGTTTTATAAATGTTTATTTTTTAGGTGTTATAGCTGGGGGATTATTCTTTCTATTAAGTTATAATATTTTCCCTGTTTTTTCTAATATAAGCTCTGCTTTAATTGGTGCTTCGGCAGGCGTAACTGCAGTTTTAATATATATATGTACCTATATACCTAATAAGGAGGTTCGTATTTTTATTTTTAATGTAAAATTATGGCATGTAGGTGCATTTTCTGTACTTGTAGATTTAGTGCAAATACCTAATAGTGGTAATTCTGGAGGTCATATAGCGCATTTAGGAGGTGCTTTGTTAGGCTATTTATATGCAAGGCAGGTGGCAAAAGGAAATGATATTGGAGAATGGTTTTCTAAACTTATTACAGGGATTACTTCTTTGTTTTCTAAAGAAAAAAAATCGCCATTAAAAACAGTATATCGCAACAAAAAAACTGCATCAAAGAAAACAAAAGTAAATAATACAGATAGTCATCAGCGTAAAATAGATATTATTTTAGATAAAATAAGTAAGTCTGGCTATGAGAGTCTTTCCAAAGAAGAAAAGGACTTCTTGTTTAAAGCGGGTAAATAATAATAGCGTGAAAACATTATCCTTTTTTAATAAAATCCTTTTTTTTCTTAATTCAATTGTTGCGTTACTATTATTGTTTTCTTGTATTGTGCCTTATATATCTGTAGAGCATTTCCCTTTTTTATATGTTTTTAGTTTAGGAGTACCTGTTTTGGTTATTTTAAATGGAATTTTTCTTGCTTATTGGTTGCTAAGCTTTAAAAAGCAATTTCTTTTATCGTTTATTATTCTTGTAATTGGGTATTTTTCTTTGGGCTCTTTTGTAGTTTTTAAAGATGATAGTGAAGTTAAAATTAACTATGATAATGCAATTAAAGTACTAACATTTAATTCTCAGGGGTTTCATGGAGATTTTAGCAGGGATGAAGAAGAAATAAATAATGAAATAATAGAATTTATAGAGGAGCAAAACCCTGATATACTTTGTTTTCAGGAATTTGATTATAAGAAAGTTAGAAGTAATGAGTTTAGTGATTATCCTTATAGATATATAAATTTTGAATATGGAGTTTATACAGATAAAGTAATACAAGGAATTTACTCTAAATATCCAATAGTATATAAAGGTTCTTTAGATTTTCCGGATAGCGCAAATAATTCAATTTATATAGATGTAAAATATGGGATAGATACTTTAAGGATATATAACGTACACTTAGAGTCATTAAGCGTAAAACCTAGTTCTATTAAAAAAGAAAATTCTGAAAAACTTTTTAAGAGGTTGGGGAATTCTTTTGTAAAACAACAAGAACAGGCAGAGTTGTTAGTGGCTCATGCTCGTGAGGTTTCATATAAAAAAATTATTTGTGGAGATTTTAATAATACGCAATATTCTAGTGTGTATAGTACTATAAAAGGAGATAAGAAAGATACTTTTATGGAGAAAGGAAATGGTTTTGGGCGTACTTATGATTTTAAATTTATTCCATTGCGTATAGATTTTATTTTAGTTGATCAAGGGTTTGATGTATTATCTCATCAAAACTATAATGAAAAATTATCTGATCATTATCCGGTTATGACAACTTTAAGACTTAAGAATAAATAAGCAATCGCATATATCTGCTATGATATGAAGTAGTAAAGCAATACCATATATGCGTAGTTTTTTAAAAAAAATAAAAGAAAAGTAAATGCCAATAGCCCAATAACTATGTAAAGGATGAAAATTAATACTACATCTGTTTGGGTCAAAAATAGGAGAAGCTAAAATATGGTCAGCATCAATTATAATGGCAGATAATAATACAACTATAGCTTTTAGTCTGTAGTCTTTAAAAAAGAAATATCCTATAACAATAGGTATTATAAAATGTATGCCATAATGAATGCAAAATCTAAGCATTTTAAGGTGTTACTTTAGTGTTTTTTAGGTAAGATAGTGTATTTGTGCCTTCGTTAAATAAAAGGTCCAGAATACTTAAATTAGGAATAAATTTATACCTGTCACTAAATACTTGGGTATATTTATCTTGATCTGTAAAAATATCTTTTTTAGCATTTATTAAATGCCTCCCTTCAATTAGGTCATTAGTAGGAGAGAAGTTAAATTGTGTTGTTTTTTGTGTTGGAAATTTAATCTGTATACAATTACAGATTGTTTCTATGGTTTGTAAATTAAAATCTAATAGGTATTTGTATTCTTTTAGGTATAAAGTTTGTATTTCATCTTCGTAAAATTCAAAAAAAGGAGAAGAGCGGTATGCTGTTTCTAGAGTTCTCCAATGTTGCCGTTGCCAAGGATAAAAATTATCTACTTTAACATCTTTATATTTTTGCTTGCCTTGTTCTTTACCAACATGTTGTATGGGTATACTTAGTAGATGTTTACCATTGTCAGTAGCTATAAAACATCTGTTTCTATAGGTTTGTTTTTGGTAATTGTCCTCTATTTCCCAAGTAACATCATTATGCACTATAGCAGCAAAATTAATAATGTTTAAGAAGTAACCAGGATGAAGTAAAAGATTCATTTGTTTAAAAA
>CALHVB010000030.1 GCA_938039345.1 uncultured Sediminicola sp. | reverse complement strand
AGATGGGAAGTACTAGGAAAATACCAGTTGCCGGTAAAAGAAAAAATAATGCTAACGTTTTCCTATAATGATCATGCACAAAATTCGGTCTACGGAAATGTACCTTATCTAGCAGACCAACGCATAGGGTTTAGTCAATTAACATGGGATAAATCTATAGGAAAACACGATTTGTTGTTAGGAGCGGCAGTGCGTTATAATTATTATGATGATAATACACCAGCTACTATAAATTCTGATGAGGTAGTAATACCAAGTATTTTTGTGCAAGATGAAATTGCTTTTGATAAAAAGAGTTCGTTGCTTTTAGGTGCTCGTTACGATTACGATAAACGTCATGGGAGTATTGTAACACCAAGAGCAGCTTATCGTTATAAGTTTACAGATAATGATATTTTGCGCTTAAATTTTGGGACAGGTTTTAGGGTAGTAAACCTTTTTACAGAAGACCATGCAGCACTAACAGGAGCCAGAGATGTTATTATTGCAGAAGAGTTAAAACCAGAAGAATCTTTTAATTTTAATGTAAACTATCTTAAAAAAATATATAGCGATAATGGTACGTTTATAAGTGTAGATGCTTCTGCTTTTTATACCCATTTCCAAAATGTTATTATTCCAGATTACGATACCAATCCCAACCAGATTATTTACGATAATTTAAACGGAAAATCGGTGTCTAAAGGTCTTAGTGCTAACTTAGATTTTGTTTTTAATAATGGAATAAAAGTACTTTTAGGAGCTACATTCCAAGATGTAAAAAACACGGAAGAAGGTGTAACAAAAAGGCAAATACTAACAGAAACATACTCGGGTACTTGGAATGTATCATATACCCTGCGCCCATGGCATTTAACAATAGATTATACAGGAAATTTATACGGACCTATGCGTTTGCCTACTTTAGGAGAAACAGACCCTAGGAGTGAATATTCGCCAACTTGGAGCATTCAAAATATTCAGTTTACCTATAAAGGGTTGCAGAATTTTGAATTTTACGGTGGTGTAAAAAATTTATTAGATTGGACACCAAACAAAGGAAACCCCTTTATAATAGCAAGAGCAAACGACCCTTTTGATAAGGAGGTTTCCTTTGATGCTAGTGGAAATGCATTGGCAACACCAAATAACCCTAATGCACTCACTTTTGACCCCTCGTATGTGTATGGTCCTAACCAAGGCATACGCTCCTTTTTTGGAGTGCGTTACACCATAAACTAAAGTCAATTTATTAAATAGCGCCTATCCTTAAATTAGTATCTTTGGGTAAATTCAATGAGGTTATGAAAAATGTTTTTATTGTAGCTATTTTATTGTGTGGTTTTTATAGCTACGGAAAATCAAAGCATAAAGAAATTATTACGATACAAGCTGATAGTAAAAAGGAAATTTTAATTCCTGCATATAAGGGAGATACAATACGTATTCATATAGATTTATATAAAGGAAAGAAAGCAAAATTAAATAATATCTATTTTTTAAAATATCCGAATACGATCTTAACTAAAGCGGAAAAAATTAAAGATTTTGATTACGGTTTTATTACACAAGATAATGGTGTTTATAAATTAGTTATAGCGAATAATAACAAGAAAGAGGTAGATTATAATTTATTGTATACTATTTCATCAACCCGTAAAAAGAAGCCTGCTATAGGTTATAGAATACAAAAAGATACTACCTATGGGTATGAAACATCATATTTAAAAACAGTAGCAATACCAGAAACAAAACAAATACAAACCGAAAAATTTTATTTAAATAGTACTTCCAATGCTTTGTTAAAAGGCGGTAAAAACAGAATTGTATTCCCGGTAAACTTACCTCAGGGTACCAAAGAGTGGTATTATGTTTTTACGGCCTCAAGAGAAGAACAAGATATTAAGAGTACTCTGTCTACCTTTAATTTAGCTTCACAATTAACAAAATATATAGATGAGAATGCATCGTTACAACAATCTATAGCAAGTATGAGCCCTCCTCCAGGAGCTAATATATGCGATATTTATACCATTAAAGATGAAACTAACGCAAAACTCTTTAAAGAAAAAGAAGACTTTAGGTATGAGTTAGATGGTTCAAGAGAAAATTATAAGTCTGGTGTTGTAACTGTAAACGGGCAACAGAAGTCGTACATAGGAATTAGAAACCCCGATAATTTATATGGTATACATGTAGGGATAGAAATTATAGCTGTGGTAGCAAAAACAGAAAGAAAAACAGCAACTATAAATATTCCTATTATAACAAGTTCACAAGTTCCTTATTTAATAGAATAGCAAGTTTAGATGACCTACGATTATATTATCATTGGAGCAGGAGCAGCCGGATTATTATTGGCAGATGCACTTGGTAAAGATGATTTTTTTTCAGGAAAATCTATTTTGTTAATAGATAAAGATGCTAAACAAACCAACGACCGTACTTGGTGTTTTTGGGAAAAAGGAGTAGGAGAGTTTGATGCATTGCTACATAAAAAATGGGATGCTATATATTTTGCAGGAAAAACATATAAAGAGCAGTTATCTATTGCTCCATATTCCTATAAAATGATACGTGGCTTAGATTTTTACTCGCACTATCTAGCACAAATAGCTCAATACCCTAATATTACTTTTATACAAGAAACAGTAACAAGTATTACTGAGCTTGATGCTTTTGTTGAGGTTAAAACTGAAAAACAACAGTATACTTGCACAAAGGTTTTTAATAGTATTTATAGTCCTAAGGAGGCATTATCTCAACAAAAATACCCCGTATTACAACAGCATTTTTTAGGTTGGTTTGTAAAAACAAAATCGCCAGTTTTTAATGCAACACAAGCAACGTTTATGGATTTTAGTATTCCCCAAAAAGGAAATACCAGATTTATGTATGTGCTGCCTATCTCTAATACAGAAGCCTTAATAGAGTATACCTTGTTTTCAGAAAAATTACTCCCTAAAACGGAATACGAAACTGCTATTAAGGATTATTTAAAAAAATTAGAGTGTACCGATTATGAAATTATAGAAAAAGAAAAGGGAAGTATACCTATGACATGTTATAATTTTAGTGGTAAGAATACTAATAATATATTATATATTGGTACGGCAGGCGGGTGGTCTAAACCCAGTACAGGTTATACTTTTATGCCTACCGTAAAAAAAACGAAAGACTTAGTACGGCATCTTAAAAAAGAAAAACCACTAGTAAGTTTTACTAAAAAAAATAGGTTTTGGTTTTACGATTTATTGTTGTTAGATATTCTTTATAAAGACAATAGTAAAGGTGAGCTTATTTTTGAAAGCCTTTTTAAGAATAGAAAACCAC
>CALHVB010000029.1 GCA_938039345.1 uncultured Sediminicola sp. | reverse complement strand
TGTTGTTTTAGTAGGAGTGTCTTTTGGAGGTATTCTGGTGCAAGAAATAGCAAAGCATATTACCGTAAAAAAGCTAATCGTAATTTCTAGTGTAACATCTAATAAGCAGTTACCTAAACGTATGCTGTTTGCTAAGTATACAAATGTGCATAAAATATTACCAACAGGTTTAGTAAATAATGTAGAGTTAATAGCTAAATATGCCTTTGGCGAAACGGTAACAAAACGATTAGATTTATACGAGCAATATTTATCTGTTAAAGATAAATATTATATAGATTGGGCTTTAGATCAAATTATTAATTGGCAGCAAGAAGAAGAATGTGCAGCAAATTATGTGCAAATACATGGAGATCAAGATGCTGTTTTTCCTATTCAGAATATAAAAAAATGTGTAACAGTTAAAAATGGTACACATATTATGATTATTAATAGGTATAAATGGTTTAACGAACATTTACCTGCAATTATTTTAGAATAAAGGAATTCTATTTAATACATTTATACTATAATTTAAAATTGATATATGAAGTTTTTAAAAGGTGTTTTAATGTTTTTAGGAGGATGTTTTGTATTAAGTACATTAATATTGGCATTTCAGGATAAGGATAATACTTTTATTAATAAAGAAGCCGTTAAAGAGGAGGTTGTTACAAAAGAATATAAGATTTCATCAGTAGAGATTCCTAGTGATTTAAATTTTGCTGGAGAAGTGGTTCCAATAGATGATCCTGAAGTTATAGAAAGAGTAGATAGGGAGTTTTTAGTAAATACTTACTGGCAATCTAATGCTTTATTATTAATGAAAAGAGCGCATAAATATTTTCCAATTATAGAGCCTATTTTAGCTAAAAACGGAATTCCAGATGATTTTAAATATTTGGCAGTAGCAGAAAGTGGATTACAAAATTTAGTTTCTCCTGCCGGTGCAACAGGTTTTTGGCAGATAATGAAGACTACAGGCAGGGAATATGGCTTAGAAGTAAATGATAATGTAGATGAGCGTTATCATTTAGAAAAAGCAACAGAAGTAGCGTGTAGATACTTAAATAAATCAAAAGAAAGATTTGGTAATTGGACCTTAGCTGCGGCATCTTACAACGCGGGACCTTATGGTATAAAAAAGTTTATGGAAACCCAGAAAGTAGATAATTATTATGATTTATTATTAGGGCAAGAGACAGGACGTTATGTATTTAGAATTTTAGCTATAAAAGAAATAGTATCTCACCCAGAAAAATACGGTTTTAGTTTAGAGAAAGAAGATTTGTATAAAGCGGTACCTACTTTTAGTGTAGAGGTAAATGAGCCGGTTTCAGATTTTTCAGATTTTGCTAAGTTGTACGAGATAAATTATAAAATCTTAAAAAGGCATAATCCTTGGCTAAGAGAGCCTCACTTAAACAATAGCTCAAGAAAAAAGTATACAGTAGAAATACCAAACAAAGGGTATTATAAAATAAAAGAATAAAGAAACAAAAAAGACAATCTAGATAATTTTATCTAGATTGTCTTTTTTGAGCTCTTAAAGAACCTCCAGTACCATAATGTTGGTTTGGACCAGAAGCTTGCTTCATATTTTGTTTCATCATTTTTATCTGATCAGCTAACATACCTTGTTTATCTAACTTAGTAGCTTCATTTAATAAGATAGTAGCTTCTCTTTTTCTGCGCTTTTGCATAGCTATACCAGCTAAACTTAATTTTGTCATAGCAACATCATAATCCATCGTTAATCCAAGGTTAAGCGCTTTTTTAAAATGCTTTTCGGCCTTAGTTAAGTTTGTTTGAGAGAATATAATACCATGTAAATAATTATAATACCCTTGTTGTTTCTTAATAAGAGCTGCCTCAGGATTTTTTATCTTGTTAAGCCAATTTTGAGTACCTTCTAGGTCTTGTTTTCTCATTTTTAAGAAAGCAAGTAATATTATTTCGTTTCTAAAGTATAAAAATATAAATATAAGAGATAACAATAGTAAAGAGATACCATTACCAATATTACCTTCTATAAATTGATAAATAGCATAACCAATAATTGCTATAGCTATAATAAGTTTAATATTTTTGTTGAACATGTTTAATACGTTAGTTAATTGTAGGCTATATGTAGCGCTGTTGGTGTATAAATTGAATTAATTTGTCTTAAAAAAATAAGACGAATGCAAAAGTAATAAAAACAATCTAAAATATTTTTATAATTAGATTTGTTAAAGCAAAAACTCTTTGTATATTTGCGCCCAGATTTTGCATAAGTATGGCAAAATATTTACAATAAAGATAACACTGATTTTAAAAATATTCTCAAATGAGTAAAAGAACATTTCAACCATCTAAAAGGAAGAGAAGAAACAAACATGGTTTTAGAGAACGCATGGCTAGCGCTAATGGAAGAAAAGTTCTTGCTAGAAGGAGAGCTAAAGGAAGAAAAAAATTATCTGTATCTTCTGAATTGAGACATAAAAAATAATGAGATATTAGTTTTATAAAAATATTAAGGTGTTGCTTTTTTAAAGTAGCACCTTTTTTTTAGCCCATAATAAAAAAAATAAATACAAAAAAGAAAATGCCAAAAAGAAAAGATCTAAAATCGGTTTTAATTATTGGTTCAGGCCCAATAGTAATTGGACAAGCCTGTGAATTTGACTACTCTGGTTCACAATCATTACGTTCACTTCGTGAAGATGGGATAGAAACTATTTTAATAAATAGTAACCCAGCAACAATTATGACAGACCCATCAATGGCTGATCATATTTATTTAAAACCATTGACCACCAAGTCTATTATAGAAATCCTTAAAAAGCACCCTAATATAGATGCCGTACTACCAACTATGGGAGGGCAGACAGCATTAAATTTAGCTATTGAAGCAGATGAAAAAGGTATTTGGGAAGATTTTAATGTAGAGCTTATAGGGGTAGATATTGATGCTATTAATATTACGGAGGATAGAGAAAAATTTCGTGAATTAATGCTTAAAATAGGGGTAGGAATGGCTCCGCAAGCAACAGCTACATCATTCTTAAAAGGAAAAGAAATTGCACAAGAATTTGGTTTTCCTTTAGTAATTAGAGCATCTTATACATTAGGAGGAGCAGGAGCTGCAATCGTATACAAACCAGAAGATTTTGATGCGTTGTTAAGTCATGGATTGGAGATTTCTCCTATACATGAGGTAATGATAGATAAAGCCTTAATGGGCTGGAAAGAGTATGAGTTGGAGTTGCTTAGAGATAAAAATGATAACGTAGTTATTATTTGTGCTATAGAAAATATGGATCCAATGGGAATTCATACAGGAGATTCTATTACGGTAGCACCAGCAATGACATTGTCAGACAGAACGTATCAAAGAATGCGTGATATGGCCATTCATATGATGCGTAGTATTGGAGATTTCGAAGGAGGATGTAATGTGCAATTTGCCGTGAGTCCAGATGATCAAGAAGATATTATTGCCATTGAAATTAACCCTAGAGTGTCTCGTTCATCTGCATTAGCATCTAAAGCAACAGGTTATCCTATTGCAAAAATAGCAACAAAATTAGCTATTGGATATTCATTAGATGAATTAGATAACCAAATAACAAAATCTACTTCGGCATTATTTGAGCCAACATTAGATTATGTTATTGTAAAAATACCTCGTTGGAATTTTGATAAATTCGAAGGTTCGGATAGAACTTTAGGATTACAAATGAAATCTGTTGGAGAGGTGATGGGAATTGGACGTTCTTTCCAAGAAGCATTACACAAGGCTACACAATCTCTAGAAATTAAGAGAAATGGGCTAGGAGCAGACGGAAAAGGATATAAAGATTACGATAAAATTATAAGTAAACTTACAATCCCAAGTTGGGATAGAGTGTTTGTAATTTACGATGCCATTCAGTTAGGAATTCCATTGAGTAGAATACACGAGATTACAAAGATTGATATGTGGTTCTTAAAGCAATACGAGGAATTACATTTCTTAGAAAAAGAAATAAGTACCTACACCGTAGAAACACTAACAAAAGATTTATTGCTAGAAGCAAAACAAAAAGGGTTTGCGGACAGACAAATAGCACATATGTTAGATTGTTATGAAAGTGAAGTTTATAACAAGCGTTCTGCTTTAGGAATTAATAGAGTTTATAAGTTGGTAGATACCTGTGCGGCAGAATTTGAAGCAAAGACGCCTTATTACTATTCTACTTTCGAAGAAGAAATAGAAACACCAGACGGGCAACGTTATGTTGCTAACGATAGTGTTGTTACCGATAAAAAGAAAATTGTAGTTCTAGGTTCTGGACCTAACAGAATTGGACAAGGAATAGAATTCGATTATTGTTGTGTACACGGTGTATTGGCAGCTGCAGAAAGTGGTTATGAAACTGTAATGATTAACTGTAATCCAGAAACGGTTTCTACAGATTTTGATACTGCAGATAAATTATATTTTGAGCCGGTATTCTGGGAGCATATTTATGATATAATTCGTCATGAAAAGCCAGAAGGTGTTATTGTCCAATTAGGAGGACAAACAGCTTTAAAATTAGCAGAGAAATTAGACAAATACGGAATAAAAATTATTGGTACTAGTTTTGATGCACTTGATTTAGCAGAGGATAGAGGACGTTTTTCAGACTTATTAACAGAATTAGATATTCCTTTCCCTAAGTTTGGAATTGCAGAAACAGCAGATGAAGCTTCTGAACTAGCAGACCAATTAGATTTCCCTTTATTAATTAGACCTTCTTATGTATTGGGTGGGCAGGGAATGAAAATTGTAATTAACAAGCAAGAGTTAGAAGAACATGTAGTTAATTTACTAAAGTCTATCCCTGGTAATAAATTATTATTAGATCATTATTTAGATGGTGCAATAGAAGCAGAAGCAGATGCTATATGTGATGGTGAAGATGTATATATTATAGGAATTATGGAGCACATAGAGCCTTGTGGTGTACACTCTGGTGATAGTAACTCTACATTGCCACCTTTTAATTTAGGAGAATTTGTAATGCAGCAAATAAAAGACCATACCAAGAAAATAGCATTAGCTTTAAACACGGTAGGACTTATAAACATTCAGTTTGCAGTTAAAGATGATACGGTATATATTATAGAAGCAAACCCAAGAGCATCTAGAACAGTTCCTTTTATTGCAAAAGCATACAAAGAGCCTTATGTAAACTATGCAACAAAGGTGATGCTTGGAGATAAAAAATTAAAAGACTTTAATTTTAATCCACAGTTAGAAGGATACGCTATTAAGCAACCAGTTTTCTCTTTTAATAAATTCCCTAATGTAAATAAAAATTTAGGGCCAGAAATGAAGAGTACAGGAGAAAGCATCTTGTTTATAGATAATCTTAAAGATGATGATTTTTACAATTTATATGCAAGACGTAAAATGTATTTGAGCAAATAAATTGAATATATAAAAGTAAAAAAGCCGCTAAGTGCGGCTTTTTTTATTTCTAATAAATAACAAATTATTCTATTTTTCTTTTAACCCTTGGTCTATCCATTTACCAATTAAGTCTCTATTTTCTTGAGACATTAAACCTGCTTCCGGCATTGGATTTATAGGGTCGTTTATAGCAGCTCTTAAGGGTCTTGTATTTACAGCATTAACTGTTTCTGCAAAAGTAGTCATAGAAAACGGAGCAGCGTTAGTTGTTGGACTGTTATGGCATGGATAACAATTTGCTGTAATTATAGATTTAATATTTGCATTATAGGTAATAACAGTTTCTGTAGGTTCTTCTTCAGGAGAAGCGCTGTCACTAGAGCAATTATATAATAATCCTGTAGAGACTAATCCTAATAAAATGTACAACTTTTTCATTTTCATCTTTTTTAGTAATACTATATTGGACTCATAAATTATAAAAACCTTAATAAAAAGGAATAATTTATTTTATCTGGTTATAAAAAATAACGATTTTTTCTTTTTATTGTTGTACGCTCTACTATTGATATACGGATTATTTGCTTTTAATTGGAATCCAAACTTCTTCCTCAGAATCCGAAGCATTATTTTTGTATTTATCTCCCAAAAGTTCAAAGTGAGGTCTATTGTCTAATTGATAATCGGAGGAAGGAAGCCAACCATTAAAAATATATTGAAATGTTTTATGAAATTCTGATGCAGGGCCCTTATGTGTGAAGACAGCGTATAAACCTTTTTCTAAAATAAAAGCTTCCATGTTATTAGGAATTAAATCTAAACTAGATACTTCGGCAGCCGCAATTTTTTTAAATTCTGTAGATGGATTGAAAGAATTAAAATCTATAGAACTATTATATATCTGAATAGAATATAAGTCCGAATTTATAGTGTATTCTATAGTACTTCTATCTATCATAAAACTTTGCCATAATTCGAAAGTTTTATCTTCTGCTAATGACATTTGAATAGATTTTCCTATCATCATTTTTTTAGCTAAAGTTTCTGTTTTTAAGAACATACTATTTTCCTTTAGTTATATAACTATTAGCTTCTTCTATATCTCTTAGAATTCTTTTTTTATCATTACTATAGGTGGTACCACTAAATGTTTCATAAGGGTATTTAGTAAGTGCTAAATTAAAATATTCTATAGCTTTTTTGTAATCTTTTTTATTCATATATATATCACCTAGCGCATGTGCAGAAAGGTGACTTATGTTTTTATACTCATTTATTTCCCTTTCTCTTAAATAATATTTTGTTTCATAGTTATTGGGGATAGTAGTATTTTTCATAAAATAGGTTAATACTTCAATATGCTTATCTATAGTGTACCTTTCTAGAGTTTCAGTAAGGTTATTTACTTTAACGTTAAATGTTTTATTAGATTTAAAAGGTTCATATTTTAATAGTTCTTTTAAATTTTTTCTAATTATATCTGTTTGTACATTATGATATAAACGATGACTTTTTTCTTTTTTTAAGGCTTCTAGTCTATTTTTTTCAAATGCAGCAAGTTGTTGTTTTTCTGCAGGAGAACGTTCTGCTTCTCGTTTTGCCATTCTTGCTTTTATACGTTCTCTGTCTTTTGCCAGTAATTCTTTTCTAGAAGGGTAATATACATGTTTATCTACTTTAACGTGCATAATACCAGAGTCTACAAACTCTTTAGGCAAAGAGGTTATTTTATTCTCTTTTAAATCTATTTGAGCTCTATTTAAATTACTCATAGATACAGGGATGGCGGTTAATAAGTTTTTATCTAAACTTAAAAAACTTAAATTAGTTAAATTACCTATGGTTTCAGGAATAGTTTTTAGTTGATTTTTACTGAAAGAAAGGTCTTTAAGTTTTGTTAAATTACCTATAGATGCGGGTATTTTAGTAATATTATTATAACCTACGCTAAGACGCTCTAAATTAGAAAGTTTCCCTATAGAGGAAGGAATTGTTGTAAGTTTATTTTTATTTAACCAGAGTGTTTTTAAGTTCTTTAAATCTCCAATAACATCTGGTATACTCGTTATATTTTCATTGCTTTGTACTTGTAAATCTTCTAGGGCATATAATTTACTTATGTTTTTAGATATTATATTTAATTTATTATCTGTTAAATTTAATTTTTTTAAGTTACTTAAATTATAAATGTTTTCTGGTAGTATTTTAAGTTCGTTTTTTCTTAGATCTAAATCTTCTAGAACTATTAAATCACCTATTGTTTTTGGTAAACTAATAAGCTTGTTATTTGTTAAAATAAGGTCTTCTAGTTTTTTTAGATTACCAATAGATGTTGGTAATGTTTTTAATTGATTTTTACTTAAATTAAGATATGTTAAGCTTTTACAATTACCTATAGCTTTTGGAAGTTGTGTAAGTTCAGAATTGCTTACATCTAAAAAAGTAAGGTTGCTTAGTTTACTTATAGTTTCGGGTAGGCTTGTTAGTTTGTTTTCATCTAATGTTAATATTGTTAATTTAGATAAGTTACCAATAGATTTTGGTAACCCAGTAAGCTCATTTCTTTTTGCAGATAAGTTTTTTAAAAGTGTTAAATTTCCTAATGCTTCAGGGAGTTTTATAAGTTTGTTTTGATCTAAAAATAACCACTCTAATTTTTTTAAGTTTCCTATGCTTTTTGGTAAACTAACAATGTGGTTTCTATTTAAGTACAACTTTTCTAAGTTTTTTAAATTTCCAATAGACTCGGGTATTTCGGTTAAGTTTTGCCCTGATAAATTTAGTGACAATGCATGTTCAGGATTTTTTAATGCTTCACCAAGAGAAGAAAAAGAAGTTTTTTGTCCAGTAACTATAACTGTAGAAAATAATAATAGAAATATGGAAATATAGAGTTTCATAATTTGAAATATAAGTTTAGGATATAAAAATACTTTAATTGCTTTTTGTTCAGAGGCTACGTTTTATATTTGATAATAATAAAACTATATTCGTGTATATATTATTGTAAAAAATAAAAAATCCCGAATTTATAAATCCGGGATTTTTGTTATTTATATTTTAAAAAGCAATTATGCTCCCCATTCTGTATGGAAAATACCTTCCATATCGTTTCTTTCGTAGGTATGAGAACCAAAATGATCTCTTTGCGCTTGTATTAAGTTTAAGGGTAACTTACTAGAGGTATACGCATCAAAATAAGTTAAAGAATTAGATACAGCTGGTAAAGGAATACCACTCTTAGCAGCATAAGCAACAACTTCTCTGGCAGAAGGCACAGTAGCTTGTACTTTTTCTACAAAAGTAGGCGCTAGTAATAAATTAGGTAATTTTTTATCATTTGTGTATGCAGTAGAAATATCTTCTAATAAACCAGCACGTATAATACAACCAGCTCTCCATATTTTAGCAATTACAGACATATCTAATTCATAACCATATTCAGCAGATGCATCTGCTAACTGGTGTAAACCTTGTGCATATGTATTTATAAAAGCAAAGTATAAAGCTTCTTCAGCTAATTTTATTAATTCAGCCTTATCAATAGGAGCAGGAGTAGGTCTGCCATACAATTCATCGGCAATAACACGTTCTTCTTTTAATGCAGAGATTTCACGCATACTAACAGCTACATCAATAGAAGGAACAGGAATACCTAAATCCATTGCATTTTGCGATGTCCATTTCCCAGTACCTTTTTGTTTTGCTTTGTCTAAAATTTTATCCACTAAATCGCCATCACCTTTATCATCTTTTTGGTTAAAGATTTCAGCCGTAATTTCAACTAAGAAAGATTGTAATCTACCTTTATTCCAATCACTAAATACATTATGTAATTCTTCATTAGTTAATCCACCTGCTTTTTTAAGTAAATCATAAATTTCAGAAGTTAATTGCATTAAACCGTACTCAATACCATTGTGTACCATTTTTACATAGTTACCAGCAGATTTAGGTCCTAAATACGCAACACATGGTTCTCCTTTAAATTTAGCAGAAACAGCTTCAAAAATAGGTTTTACTTCTTTATAAGCTTCTCTATTACCTCCAGGCATAATGCTTGGTCCTTTTCTTGCGCCTTTTGCACCACCAGATACACCAGAACCAAAGAAATGAATTCCTTTTTCTGCTAAATAAGCATCTCTACGGTCTGTATCTGTAAAGAAAGAGTTACCACCGTCTATAATAATGTCTCCTTTATCTAAATGTGGTAATAAGTTTTCTATAACAGCATCTACAATTTTACCTGCAGGTACTAAAAGCATAATTTTTCTTGGTGTAGCTAAGGCATCAATAAAAGTAGTAATTTCTGTAGATGCACTTACCTTTTCTAAGTTACCACCTTCTTCTTTTAATGCGTTTACTTTTTCTTCGTCTAAATCAAATCCAAAGGCAGAAAAATCATTATCTGCTACGTTTAAAATAAAATTGCGTCCCATAACGCCTAACCCTACTAATCCAAAATCGTAATTACTATGCTCCATATATTATTTTTTGTTGTGAATTAACTACATTCATCAATCTTATGTTAAGTATTTTTAGTTATAAAAAATATAATTGAAATAAGCTCTATATTTGCCTACTCATACAAATTAAGCCCCAAAAATAATTCAAAATATCGACTTTTTGGTGTTATTGGTTTTAGAAACTCGTAATGGGTCTATAAAGGGTGTTTTTGTTAAATTAATGTCGATTTTTAATATAAAATATGAGTAGTACACAAAATCAAATGTTAATTATTTTTGGTGCTTCTGGTGATCTTACCGCTAGAAAGTTGGTGCCAGCACTTTATAATCTATTTAAAGGTGGGTATATTCCTGAGAACTTTGTGGTTTTAGGAGCAAGTAGAAGTAATTTAACTGACGGTGAGTTTAGAAAAAAAGTTATTAGCGAGAGTGCTTTTCTAAAGGATAAATTAGAAGGTGATGTTGAAGTTTTTATAAAATCTTTTTCAGATAAATTCTTTTATGAAGATTTAGGGAGCGATTATGATACCTATTATGGTAGGTTAAACAAGAGAATATCTGACCTTAACACAAACTTTCGTACAGAAAATAATTATATATTTTATCTGTCTACACCACCTAGTTTATATGAGGTAATTGCAAAAAACCTATCGGAACAAGGACTTACAAATCAGGAAGATGGTTGGAAACGTATCATCGTTGAGAAACCTTTTGGATATAGTTTAGAAACGGCAAAAAACCTAAACAAAGGATTACAAAAATATTTTGAAGAATCTCAGATATATAGAATAGACCATTACTTAGGTAAAGAAACTGTTCAGAATTTATTAGTAACACGTTTTTCCAATAGTATTTTTGAACCACTTTGGAACAGAAACTACATTCACCATATAGAAATTACCAATGCAGAAAGTGTTGGTGTAGGAAATCGCGGAGGTTATTATGATAAGTCTGGAGCGTTAAGAGATATGTTTCAGAATCATTTAATGCAAATAGTTTCTTTAGTAGCAATGGAGCCGCCAATAGATGCAAAACCAGAATCTATTAGAAATGAGAAAGTAAAAGCGTTACAATCTATTCGTCATTTAGATGAAACTACTTTTTATACCAATACTACACGTGGACAGTATTTAGCATCTACTATTAAGGGTGAAAAAGTAAAAGGATACAGAGAAGAAGATGGTGTTGCCAATGATTCTATGACAGAAACGTATGCAGCTATTAAGTTTTTTATTGATAACTGGCGTTGGAAAGATGTTCCTTTTTATGTGCGTACCGCTAAATGTATGCCCACTAAGGTAACAGAAGTTGTTATTCATTTTAAACCAAGTCACCACCGTTTATTCGAGGGAACCAATACAGATAACAGGTTAATTTTAAGAATACAACCAGATGAAGGTGTTTTAATGAAATTTGGAGTAAAAGTACCAGGATTGGGTTTTAAAGTAGAGACAGCTAATCTAGATTTTTATTATACAGATTTGGTAGATTCTTATGTAATGGAAGCTTATGAAAGATTATTATTAGATGCTATGCAAGGAGATGCTACTTTATATGCACGTGCAGATGAAGTGGAAGCAGCGTGGGCATTTGTAGACCCTATTATTGAGGAATGGAAAAAGAAGCGTGAAAAAATGCACGGTTATCCAGCAGGAACATGGGGTCCACAATTTGCAGATAAATTAATAGATGGTAAGAGAGGTTTCCGTAATCCAGGTCCAAACTTAGCGGATACCGAAGATTATTGTGAATTATAAATTAATAGAATGAAATTAAACATATTAGCAAATAAACAAGAGGTAGCAGTTGCCTTTTCTGAATATTTAAAAGAAAAAATAGAAACTTCAACAGGAGCTATACATGTAGCCCTTTCTGGAGGAAGTACACCTAAAGCTATATTTGATTATATGGCAGAAAACTATAAAACAAGTATACAGTGGGATAAATTACATTTATACTGGGGAGACGAGCGTTGTGTATTGCCTACAAATGCAGAAAGTAACTATAAAATGACAGTGGATCATTTATTATCTAAAATAGATTTTCCTGAGGCAAATATACACCGAGTAAAAGGAGAGAATACTCCTGTAGATGAAGCTGTAGCTTATGGTGAAGTTTTAGATAAAAATTTGGAAAAAGTAAATGGAATTCCTCAGTTTGATGTTGTTATTTTAGGAATGGGAGATGATGGACATACGGCTTCTATTTTTCCGCACGAAATACACTTGTGGGATTCTAAAAATAATTGTGAAGTAGCTGTACATCCAGAATCTGGACAAAAAAGAATTACCATTACGGGTAAAGTAATTAATAACGCTAAAGAAGTAGCATTCTTAGTTACAGGAGCTGGTAAAGCCCCAAAAGTAAAAGAGATTGTAAAAAAAGAAGGAGATTATACTTCGTACCCAGCAACATTAGTTGCTCCAACATCAGAAAAGTTACTATGGCTTTTAGATGAAGATGCGGCAGTAAGCATAAAATAATTCATTTTTTTTAAGTAAAAAGGCACAATTTATAGACTAATAAATTGTGCCTTTTTGTTACTTATTATTTTTGGACGGGACAAAAAATACTCTGTCTTTTATAATCTAAGATTATAAATAAAATCTGTTCTTGTAAGTAGTGTAAATTTATTTTACTATGATTTTCTCCATTGTCTAAGTTTTTTTTGAGCAGATATTTCAACATATTTATAAGTTAAATATGATGAACTAATTATGAATACCAATAATATAGATAACCATAGAATTTTATGGGATAAGCCAGGTATTACATTAGGGTTTCTAGGTATAAAATATAGATCCAACCACATTATCCAAAGGTATATCCATAATAGGTGAATTAAATATACGGAATAAGAAATATTACCTAGAAAAAGTAGAGGTTTTGAATTTAGTAGTTTATATGGTAAGCCTTTGTTTAGAGAGGCAGAAAGAATAAAAGCTGCATAAAATGGTATTACTATTACATCGTATATGTTAAAATGAAGTACAGACAAAGCACATAAAAATATTATATAAAATAACCAATCTTTATTCCATACTGTTTTTTTATTTACAATAATTAAATACGCTTTATATACCCCAATGCCAATTGTAAAACCAAAAACGCAGCGAAGTGTGCCCAACCCATAAAATTCATCGAGCTTAAGATGTGGATTTTGACTTGTAATAAAAACGAAACCTAATAAGGCCAGTACAGAAGCAATAATACTGATTTTAATTTTACCCTTGTTTAATAAGGGGATGAGTCCAATGGCAAAAATATATGTCCACCATTCAGCAGCAATAGACCACGATCCAACATTCCAAACAGGCCGATCTAAAATTCCACTTGTTTGCAAAAAAAATAAATGTATAAAGAAATCTGGTAAGGTTCTACTCCATTTCCATTTTTCTATTGCATATTCAGGAAATAACCAAAATAATACAATTGTTTGCAATAGAAAGAGTAGCATTATAAAAACATGTAAAGGGTAAAGTCTTGTAAATCTTGCCCATAAATATTTTTTCATAGCTGTTTTAGATTGGTTCTCTAATTTTTTGCCATATACATGGCAAATTACAAAGCCACTAAGTATAAAAAAAAAGTCTACCGATAAATATCCATTTGTAATAATAGATGAATATTTTGTACTAATTAATCGGGGAAAACCACGCAACGTTAACCAGATGTCGTAGTGGAATAGAACAACTAATAAAGCAGCTAGCCCTCTTAATGGGGTAAGAGAAGAAATGTAATTAACCGATTTGGACTTCATAGTTTAATTGTTATTTAAAATTACATGTTGTCTAATGTTGGTTTATCTCATTAACTTAAATTAAGTTTATGAGAATTGCATATTTGAAGAATAAAAAGAGATTGCTAAGAATAAGCCTTATTAAAAAACTTTTAATAGTTATTCATTTTTAGGCTGGTGGTATACAGCAATTCTTTTTAAATTTTTAAATCATACATTATTATTTTCAAATAAATCACCATTAAAGATTTATAGGTGTAAATTAATTGAATGAAAATGACAAAAAAGTTGAACAAGTTCAATCGTAAAAACTATTTTTCATTTTTTAGATATTGTAACTTTTTTTACCGTATTAATTGTACTTGGTAAAGTAAAAAGTAATTAATATTAATACTGTAGTAAAAAATATAAAAACAAGTATTTGATTTAGGCAAATCTGGCAGATTATATAATGGATGGGGAGCAAGTTATATTAAAAGAAAAAAAGATGATTTAAGGTAAAAAGAAAAATATTAATTAACTTTAGAGAACTGGACTAGGGCTTTTCATAGGAAACGTTGTTAGGTGCAGTATTTATTATTCCGTTCAAGATTCAGCCAATTATTTTTCCAATTAGCGCAATCAGAATTATAATTCCGATTGCTACTCCAACAACAGTAACATATAATTTTATTACTTTTTTATCATCTCTAAAATCCGAAATCAGATTAGATTCAGTATTTGCAACGATTCCGTTTTCGATAATAATTCGGTTAACGTTTTCCATATCAGAGTCGAGAA
>CALHVB010000028.1 GCA_938039345.1 uncultured Sediminicola sp. | reverse complement strand
TGTACTGTAGTCATTAAAGCTTCTTCTATGCCAAAATTATCATTTAACACCTTAGCTAAAGGAGCTAAACAGTTTGTAGTACAAGATGCGTTAGAAACAATAGTATCAGAAGATTTTACATCAGTATGGTTAACTCCCATTACAAACATTGGAGCATCTTTAGAAGGAGCAGATATAACTACTTTCTTAGCACCACCATCTATATGGTATTGAGCTGTTTCTAATGTAGTAAAGATACCTGTACATTCAGCAACGATAGAAGCACCTACTTCATCCCACTTACATTGTTTTGGATCTCTTTCAGCAGTTATACGAACTACTTTTCCATTTACTACTAAGTTTCCGCCTTCTATTTCTACAGTTCCATCAAATTTTCCATGAACAGAATCGTATTTTAATAAATATGCTAGGTGCTCAACATCTAATAAATCGTTGATAGCTACTACATCTACATCTCCTCTTTTTACACTTGTTCTAAAAACTAATCTTCCAATTCTTCCGAACCCGTTAATTCCTATTTTTAAATTTGACATTTTACTTTATTTATGATTAAAATTATGTGGTCATTATATCAGAAACCCTTATGAGTTCTTTATCTATTTTTGTGTGTCCTTTTATAGCTTCACTAATTGGGGTCAAAGTTATATTATTATCTTGTATTCCCACCATAAGTGTAGACTTTCCTTCTAATAATGCTTCTACAGCTTTTACTCCCATCCTACTTGCTAGCACACGATCAAAACAAGATGGCGCTCCACCTCTTTGCATATGCCCTAGTACAGATACACGTACATCGTACTTTGGAATATGCTGCTCTACATATTCTTTAAGTTGAAAAACATTTTTACCAGCCGTATTTTCTCCTTCTGCTACAACAACTATACTAGAAGATTTCCCTGAAGCATCACTTCTTTTTAACGATTCTAACAAACGATCTAAACCTAAATTTTCTTATGGAATTAAAATCTCTTCTTCTCCAGCTCCAACACCAGCATTTAATGCTATATGTCCTACATCTCTCCCCATAACTTCTACAAAGAAAAGTCTGTTATGCGAACTGGCTGTATCTCTAATTTTATCTATAGATTCTACTACAGTATTTAATGCTGTATCAAAACCTAATGTATAGGTTGTTCCAAAAATATCGTTATCTATGGTACCAGGTATTCCTATTACAGGTATATTGTATTCTTTATTAAAAAGCATAGCTCCAGTAAAACTACCGTCACCACCAATAACAACTAAAGCCTTAATTCCGGCAGAGACTAACTGTTCATATGCTTTTTTCCTACCTTCTTCTGTTTTAAAATCTGAACATCTAGCAGATTTTAAAATAGTTCCTCCTTTATTAATAATGTTATTTACACTACGAGCATCCATAGGCTTAAAATCTCCTTCTATCATGCCTTGGTATCCTCTATAAATACCCATACAATCTATTTCAAGATAAGCACATGTACGAACAACTGATCGTATGGCTGCGTTCATTCCCGGAGAATCTCCTCCAGATGTAAAAACTCCTATTTTATCTATGTTTGTATTCATTATAATTTTGAAAGTGCAAAATTAGCAAACTTATTTCAATAAAAAGAATAGATACAGCCATTACTTTGTTAAACAAAAAAACTCTAACGTTTTCGTTACTATTTTTAATAAATAAGTAAAAAATAAAACATTTACACCTAAGGTTTTTCTATTTAGTTTTTAGATTGAAACTGAATTATACCATCTTTACCCATACTACTAATAGTACTTTTTTCTTTAGGTTCTTGCGCTTCTAATTCTTTGTTTCTAAATATTTTTCTGATTAATTCTTTAAAATTATTAAAATCTACCTCATATGAAAGCCCTATCCCTTGGGTATACCCTTGATTATCTGCCAAAAATTGCTGAATCTCGTTTTCTCTATTAAATATTTTGGCACTTAATGTTCCTTCTTCATTTAGCAAAACTTCTACCTCAACATCTCCTGCTACTACAGTTTCACTAACCCCTCCCACAGGTACTCCTAATTTTCCATTAATAAGTATACGATCACTTATTCTTGTAGATACGGTTACTCCTAATCTATTTTCTGTTTGCACTTCTGCACTAGGATTTGCTCCTCCTTGTTCATAAGAAACTCCAAAATCGAACTTATCATTTTCTCCTCCTAATACTTGATTTAATAATCCTGAAGCTGTTTGTAGTAAGTTACCAGTTACAGCTTGCTGATTAATACCCGATTCTTCGTCTACAAAAGTTCCTTGTGCTAATAAGAAAAAAGCATTACGCTCTTCTACCGTTGGATCTTGTAACTTATATTCTAACTCCGATTTAATAATTGAACTTGTACCTGGAAAATCTATATTAAATGCTATTGTTGGTCTTTCTAATTCCCCTTCTAATTGCACAACAACATCTGTTGCAATACGCTTTGTATATCCATTATTATCTAGTAAAGGAGCTGGATTGGCATTTAAAGAATAGATTGCTTCCATATTTAACCTTGCTGCTAAAGGGTCTCCTTCCCAAACAACGGTTCCTCCTGGTTTTACCTCAAACGTTTTATCTATTACTCCTCCAAATTTATGATTATACTTCCCAGTAACTGTAACAAATTCTCCGTACATATTAAATTTACCTCGAGTATTTATTTCTATTAACAAAATACCTTCTCCTGTTCCTTTTAATGAACTCTTTGTGTTTTGATCTACAACTATTTCTACCTCTGCTTCTGGTGTAACCGCTAAATCAAAGGCTAATTCTAGCCCTTGATAATCATCTAAAACTCGTTGCTCCTCTATTGTTTTAACATCACTTTTTTCTATAAAATTGATAAAAGAGTAATCCCCTATACTTGCTACATCACTAATTGGTATTTTTAATGAAGTTCCTTTAGCTGTAGACCCTTCTACAGTTATATTTAATGCTTTTGTAGAACCATATATTTTACCCGTTCCATTTAAAAATCCTTGACCATAATACAATGCTTCTTCCTCATAATCTGTATTCAATATTAAAAAACGGTTCTCATTTGTATCTACATTTAAATCTAAATTCCAGCTAGCAAAGGCTTTATGACTTATAGTACCATCTAAAGTAGCCTTTGTTTTTTCTGCTATATCTGTTAAACCTATATCTTCAAAACTAAAAGTTTGATCATACAAACGAACTCTTGACCTTGGAGCAAAGCTATAATCTACATTTAAATATGGTATTCCAATACCTGCATTGTTCAATGCCAACAATCCATTTATTTCGGGATCACCTATTTCTCCTTTTATCTGCGCACTACCATTAATTTTACCACGTATATTAGATATAACACCTTCTCCTAGCGGACTAAATGGCTCTAAGTTAAAACCATTAAAATTCACTAATAAGTCTGCAATAGGTTTTATATTTTTCATGGTAACATTACCCAGAATCCCTAACCTTTCTATATTATTTTCTGTTAATTGCCCATTTACTACAAAATCTGACAAATCTTTATTCCCTACAATACCCATATCTAAATCTCCAAGGCGAATATTATTTATTGCAAAATCTGCAATCTCTAAATTAGATGATGGCAAATACACATTATCTCTTTGTAAAATATGAAGAGAACCGTTAACCCTACCATCTAATTTAAGGCTATCTATTTCTGGTGTTATCTTATTTAAGGATACTATTTTAAACTGCAACTGTATATCCTTATATGAAGAATCTATTAATGTTCCTCGCAAGCGTATTTGCTCTTCCTCCTCATTATTCATTACAATTTCCTGAATCGTAATACTATCTAATGTTTTATTAAAAATAACTTTGTTTTTATTATCCCCTTTTTTATTTAAAACCCACTTATTATTCTTAAAATTAATATCAGACTTTTTTAATCCTATTACAGATTTATTGTCTTTATTAAATGTGTGATAAAAATTTAAATTATAGCTATCGTTATACTTTTTTCCTCCTTTAAATTCCGTTCTAAAAAATAAGGTATCTTTTAATGTGGTATTAATTAAATTAAAGTCCCTAGCTTCATAATACTTTGTTGCTGCATTCCCTATAGAGACATATGTATTAAATAATGGATTTTTGTTATCTATTTTTACATCTATATTATCTAGTACATTACCGAAGGCTTTTATATTTGGCGATTTAAACGTTAACTTAAAATCTCCTTCATCAGCAATAATATTCCCTTTAATAAAAGTATTGGCTCCAAACTTAACTTTTGGAAAAAACACATCTACAATTTTATTATAAATCTTAAAATTAAAAGCTAAACGTTGCCCTTCAGAAATTTCAAAAGGTCTATAATTTGTATAAATACTACCTATGGAGTTTTGTACAAGTTTCCCTAATTCATTTATTCTAAATTTCCCTTTTAAATATCCTGTAATAATATCTGGAGAATTTATAGCAATAGTCCTGATAGTATCTTTATCAAAAATGGAAGAGACTTTAAAATCATCAAAATAATAGATATCATTTTTATTCTGATAATTTGTCTTCGTAAATTTAATATCGCCAACTATATTATCTAAAGAACTACCAGAAACATCCATATTTATATCCCCTTTAAAAATAGAAATACTATCCGAAATAAAGTTTAACTTCTTTAAATCTGCATAATCTACAGAGGCTATAAAATTTAAATTATTTTGATTTTCGCTAAAATCTGCTAAACCTTTAAAATTAAGTTTTAAATTATCGTCATTACTCACCAAAGAACCATCAAACAACAATTCTTTAAGTATACCAGAAACCTTTAAATTTTTATATTCATATCCGTTATAATACATCGAATGTACTTCTCCTATAACTTCTGTATTTAATGTTTCTAGTACCAGACCCAAGCCTTCTACATTAAAATCGAGACTAGTTTTTCCTAATTTCTTATCATTTGCTAATTCTCCTAAATCAAAATCTATAAAAGAAACAAAACCTCTATAAGAAGCTGCATCAATATCATTAATATTAGTAATCTGTAAATCTGAATAGCTGTTTCCTATTGCTGTATTTAAATTTATTTTAGAATCTATAGACGTTTCTGTAATTAAGGCATCTCCCCTCATTGTAAACTGACCTAACTTCTGAAAAGAAGATGGTAGTGTTTTTCCTAAAATTTCTGGCAACAAACCTCTAAGTTGGTAATAACTAGATGTTAAGTTTTTAATATTTGCATTCAACAGAAAAGGCTCGGCTTTAGTAAATAGGTTCTTAAAATTAAAATCCCCTCTAATCCCTGTATTATCAGATTGTAAAAAAAGATTTGTTGTATTTAAATCGTTTAAAACACCGCTAACATCCGATGAAAAAGCAACTTTTTTCCCTTTTCCAAATTGGTTATATAACAAGTTTACCTCATCTAAAGCAATTATAGATTCATTAAACGATGCGTTTACTTTTACCTTGTTTAAAAAATCTTTAAAATCTTTTCTATCATAATTAAAAGCAAGTTTCCCTTTTAAAAACGACAATGGAGTTTTTATACTTAAAAAATTAAACAGCATCTGTTGTTTGGTATACCTAAACTCTGTTGCTAATTTTTCTACTACTAAACCTTGCTTACTTTGTAATGATAATGCTTGTACATTTACATTTACTTCCGGTCCTAATATGGTAAAATCTGTAGCGGCTATTTTTAAATCTTTAAAATTTAATTTTTCTGGTCGCTGTAAATTTTCATCAATAAGCTTAAAATTACTATTTAAGATTTGCACATTAGAAGACGATAAGAAAAAATGGGGCTTATCTGGTGTTCTTGGTTTTCCACTATCTAATTTATCTACAAATACTTCTAAGTTACTATCTCTACGCCCCTTATATGTTTTTAACTTAAAAGTAAGTCCATCGGCTTCTATATCTCCAAATTCTAACTTTCCGTTTACTAAATTTTTAACACTTAATATAGACGTGGTAAGTTTATCAATATAAAACAAAGTATCCTTTTGGTAATCTTCTATATACACTCCTTTTAGATCTGTATCCCAAGTTAACAAAGAAAGTTTTAGTTTATCTACTGTTATATTAGTACCATATTTATTATTAACAGTATCTGTGGCATAAGCGGCTAAACGCGTTTGAACAAAAGGTAGAGACAAAATAAGAGTACCAAAAACACATATTAGTAAAATAACTAATAATGTTCGTATCAATATTTTTCTTAGTTTTTTGATAGGTGTTTATGTTTTACCTTTGTTTCTTTCAATTTTTATTCCAAACCCTAATGGAAAACGAACATATTTACATCTTAGCCATAGAGTCTTCTTGTGACGATACTTCTGCTGCCGTTTTATGTAATGATAAAAAGCTTAGCAATGTTGTTGCTACGCAAAAAATACATGAAGAATACGGCGGTGTTGTTCCCGAACTTGCTTCTAGAGCACACCAGCAAAATATTGTCCCTGTAGTTTCCCAAGCCTTAGCAAAGGCAAATATCGATAAAAAACAATTATCTGCCATAGCTTTTACGCGTGGACCTGGTCTTATGGGTTCTTTATTAGTAGGTACGTCTTTTTCTAAGTCTTTGGCCTTAGGATTAAACATTCCTTTAATAGAGGTAAACCATATGCAAGCTCATATTTTAGCGCATTTTATTAAAGAAGAAAATGGAAAAATACCTAGCTTTCCTTTTTTAGCAATGACAATAAGTGGCGGACACACCCAAATTGTATTAGTTAAAAATTATTTTGATATGGAAATATTAGGAGAAACTTTAGACGATGCCGTTGGCGAAGCCTTTGATAAGAGTGCAAAAATATTAGGGTTACCCTATCCGGGAGGCCCCTTAATAGACAAATATGCACAATTAGGAAACCCTAAAGCTTTTCCTTTTCCTAAACCTAAGGTAGGCGAGCTTAATTTTAGCTTTAGTGGTTTAAAAACTAGTATCTTATACTTTATTCAAAAACAAACTAAAGAAAATCCCAATTTTATTACTGAAAACAGAAATGATATCTGTGCCTCTATACAGCATACTATTATTAATATTTTAATGGATAAACTAAAAAAGGCAGTAAAACAAACTGGTGTAAAACAGATTGCTATTGGTGGTGGTGTATCGGCTAATTCAGGAATTAGAAAAGCACTAGAAGAAGGCGAAAAAAAATATGGCTGGACATCTTATATTCCAAAATTTGAATACTGTACAGATAATGCTGCAATGATTGGTATTGTTGGTTATTTAAAATACAAGGAGAAGAATTTTACAGACCAAAGTGTAACTGCGCAACCTAGATATGTAATTAGTTAGAGAAAGAACAATTATTGTAAATAAACCTATATTTAGAATAAATTAAATAATAAAAATAAAACATGCAGCTTTTTTACAATCCCGACTTAGACAATAATTTTTCTCAATTTGTTTTTCCTGCTGAAGAAAGTAAACATATTGTAAAAGTGCTTCGTAAAAAAGAAGGAGACATCCTTACTATAACCAATGGCAAAGGGTTATTTTTTGAAGCTAAAATTTTAATTGCTGACATAAGAAAATGTAAAGCTGAAATAATTGATATCACTAAAAAACACCAAAAAGCTCATTGGTTACATTTGGTTGTGGCTCCTACAAAAATGAACGACCGTTTTGAGTGGTTTTTAGAAAAAGCTACCGAAATTGGAGTTAATGAAATTACTCCTATTATTTGCGACCATTCTGAACGTAAGATTGTAAAAATAGAACGCATGGAAAAAGTAATTTTAGCAGCTATGAAACAATCTTTACAAGCCTATTTACCTAAACTAAATAGCCCTATAACATTTAAAGAATATATAAACACTACTAAGGAAGGTTTACTATTTATTGCACATTGCGAAGAAGAAGAAAAAGTAGAACTTAAAAGACGTGTAGCCGCAGACAAAGATGTTACCATACTTATTGGACCAGAGGGCGATTTTTCTACTTCCGAAATAAAAACAGCCTATGACAATGGCTTTTTACCAGTTTCCTTAGGCGAAAATCGTTTACGAACAGAAACTGCTGCTATTTTTGCTTGTACTACAGTAGCATTAATAAATAACGGATAAAAAAATCCGCACTTCTTTGATAAGGGCAAAGAAATGCGGACCAACAATCAACAAAAAACACTAAACTATCTTTCCAGTGCTACTTTTGTAGCTCCCGTAATATCATTCAAATCATCTTCTATTAATAGAATTAATTGGATTGCTTCATTCTTTGTAACTATAGTAGGTATATCTATATATGATTTCCCTTTTTCCGTTGCTAATATTTCTAGCTTTTGTGCAACAACTATATTACTATTCTTTAATGTTCTATTACTATTTTCTCCTCGTTTTACATAAGTAGTTCGCTCATCTAAAACCAAAACAGTTTTTAGTTGTTTGTTTTTAATATCACCCAAAACAGTAAAATCAAAAAACACTTTTCCATCTTTAATTATTGTATTAGAAACGCCAACTTTATTAGGCGCCTTTACACCTTTATAAGCATTAACTTTTGCATACATTTTAGATGCATTAGAACCCACAAAATGCTCTTTTCCGTTTACCACCAATTGTGGTGTATAATTACTTCTATTTCTAAACTTATAATTATAAAAACTTTGCTTAGTAACAAACTCTTTTTTACTAAAAGGATCTTCCCAACCTATATAATTCCAATAATCTACATGGTAGGATAAAGCAATTACCTCTTTCTTGTATTTCTTTTTCATTTGATCTAGCAAAACATCAGCAGAAGGGCAACTAGAACATCCTTGCGATGTAAACAACTCTAAAACCACAAAAGGTTCATAGATACCAGTCTCGGCTATTTTTTTAGCCCCTACCCCTTCATCAGAAGAACTTTTAAAAGCCATAATTCCTAGACTCACTAAAACTAATACTACAATTATAATTTTTTTAAACATGATAATTATTACATTTGGAATACTATAATAGTTCGGTCTAAAATGAAGCAACTTACAATAGCATTCCTTTTTTTAACTTTTTTTATGATTTCGCCTATTTTTTCACAAAAAATTGGCATTCTTAAATACAATGGTGGTGGCGACTGGTACGCTAACCCCACAGCTATTCCTAATTTAATTCAGTTTTGTAATAAAAACAGTGGTACAAAAATAGATGCAAAACCAGAGACCGTAGAAGTGGGTAGCAGTAGTATTTTTCAATATCCATTTTTACATATGACAGGGCACGGAAATGTTGTTTTTTCTAAAAAAGAAGCAGAAAACCTTAAAACTTATCTATTTTCTGGTGGTTTTTTACATATAGATGATAATTATGGGATGGAACTTTATCTTAGAAAAGAATTAATAAAAGCATTTCCTAATAACGAATTGGTAGAAATAGGTGCTAATCATCCAATATTTTCTCAGAAATATAAATTCCCTAAAGGACTCCCTAAAATTCATGAACACGATGGTAAAAGACCGCAAGCCTTAGGTATATTTCATGAGAACAGATTAGTTTTACTATTTACTTATGAATGCGACTTAGGAGATGGCTGGGAAGATGCTTCGGTACATAACGACCCCGAAGAAGTGCGTTTAAAAGCTTTACAAATGGGAGCCAATATTATAGAATATGCATTTAAAAATTAATACAGATTCTACAATCATTATTATAAATTAATAAATCTAAAATATACTTGCAACTTAACTATTACAATACCACTTTTTTAAAACGTAGTTTCCCAGTAGTATTAGTTTGTGATAATGTTACAAACGCACCAAACTTAGGAAGCTTATTTAGAATATCTGATGCTTTTGGAGTACAAGAACTTATACTTTGCGGTACAAATATTTCTTTAGGCAGAAAAATGACTAAAACCTCTAGAGCCACAGAAAAAGTAGTAAACTATTCTATATCCGAATCTATAACTACAGTCATTACTAATTTAAAAAGCAAAGAATATCAAATTATCTCCTTAGAAATAACAGATACTAGCAAAGCTATTCATGACTTTAAATTTTCAACAGATAAACCCATAGCGTTAGTTATTGGCGATGAAAACTTTGGCGTTGCGGAAAATATTTTAGAATTATCCAATGATATTATACATATAGATATGTTTGGAAATAATAGTAG
>CALHVB010000027.1 GCA_938039345.1 uncultured Sediminicola sp. | reverse complement strand
TATTGAAGCAACAGTAAATTCAGTTTTTAAAGAAGTAGCAGCAGAAGGAGATATCATATTAAAAAAGTACACTGAAAAATTTGATGGCGTTTTAATAACTGATTTTTTAGTAAATGCAGCAGAGATAGAAGAAGCAAAAGCTTTAGTATCAGATGAATTAAAAGAAGCAATAGCAGTAGCAAAGCAAAATGTTGAAGTGTTCCATGCAGCTCAGAAAACTACTAAAGTTGAGGTAGAAACTGCTAATGGTGTTTTATGCTGGCAAGAAAAAAGACCCATCCAAAAAGTAGGCTTATATATACCAGGAGGAACGGCTCCCTTATTTTCTACCATATTAATGTTAGCAACACCAGCGAATATTGCGGGTTGTAAAGAAATTGTATTATGTTCTCCACCAAATAAGGAAGGAAAAATACACCCAGCAATATTGTATACCGCTAATTTATGTGGAGTTACTAAAATATTTAAAGTAGGTGGCATACAAGCTATTGCCGGGATGACGTTTGGAACAGAAAGTATACCGCAGGTATATAAAATATTTGGACCAGGAAACCAGTTTGTAACAGTAGCAAAACAAATAGCAACTAAACATGGAGTAGCTATAGATATGCCTGCTGGCCCAAGTGAGTTATTAGTGGTTGCAGACGATACTGCAAATGCAGCTTTTGTAGCATCAGATTTATTAAGCCAAGCAGAGCATGGCGTAGATAGTCAGGTATTATTAGTTTCTACTTCAAAAGAGTTTATATTAAAAGTAGAGAATGAAATAACAAAACAGATTAATAATCTGCCACGAAAAGATATTGCAGAAAAAGCTATAGCTAACAGCAAATTAATTTACGTAGCAGACGATAAAATAGCTATAGATTTAATTAACGAATACGGCCCAGAGCATTATATTATATGTGTAGCTAATGAAGAAAAATATATCAATAGTATAGAAAATGCAGGCTCTGTTTTTATAGGGAATTATACGCCAGAAAGTGCAGGCGATTATGCATCAGGAACTAACCATACGCTACCAACAAATGGCTATGCCAAACAATATAGTGGGGTAAACTTAGATAGTTTTATGAAAAGCATGACCTTTCAGAAAATATCAGAAACAGGTATTCAAGAAATAGGAAAGGCTATTGAGTTAATGGCAGAAGCAGAAGGATTACAAGCACATAAAAATGCAGTAACATTACGTTTAAAGAGTTTAGAATAATGTTTAGTTTAGAAAATATAACAAGAGAAAATGTAAAGGCTTTACAACCCTATTCTTCTGCAAGAGACGAATATGTGTCAGATGGTTCTGCTATGGTGTTTTTAGATGCAAATGAAAATCCGTTCGAGAATGGAGTAAATAGGTATCCAGACCCTCAGCAACGCAATTTAAAAGCGATTTTAGCGGAGCAAAAAAGTGTAAAACCAGAAAATATTTTGTTAGGTAATGGTAGCGATGAGGTTTTAGACCTGTTATTTAGAGCTTTTTGCGAACCAAAAAAAGATAATATTATTACCCTACCACCAACTTATGGCATGTATAAAGTGTTATGTGGTATTAATACGGTAGAGAATAAGGAAGTAGTACTAACAGATGATTTTGAACCCAATGTAGACAAAATATTGGATGCAGTAACTACTGATACAAAGTTTATATTCTTATGCTCACCTAATAACCCTACAGGAAACAGTTTCTCAGAAGATAGTATCATAAAAATATTAGAAAGCTTTAATGGCTTAGTGGTTATAGATGAAGCATATATAGACTTTTCTAAAACAAATACTTGGATTAATCAGTTAGAAAAGTATCCTAATCTTATAGTAACACAAACTTTATCTAAAGCTTACGGAATGGCGGGTATACGTTTAGGCTTGTGTTATGCCTCAGAAGAAGTTATAACTGTTTTAAATAAAATTAAACCACCTTATAATGTAAATGAACTTACGCAACAAAGAGCATTAGAACGTGTTTTAGATACAAAATCTGTAGCTACAGAAATAGCTGTTATTTTAGAAGAAAGAGAAAAATTATCTAAAACATTAACACAGGTTAGCTATGTAGCTAAAGTTTATAATTCCGATGCTAATTTTATACTAGCAAAAGTAGATAACGCAACAAAAAGGTATAATCAGTTATTAGAAAAAGGAATAGTAGTTCGTAATAGAACAACGCAGGCTTTATGTGAAAATACCTTGCGTTTTACAGTAGGAAAACCTGATGAGAATGAGAAATTGATTGCAGTATTACAATCTATTTTGAAATCCTGAACTTGATTCAGGAACGGTTGAATGAGCAGATTGGAAATGGAATTTGATTAAAGAGTTAAATCCTAAATCAAAAATATTAGAAATAGAATAGTAAGCCCTCAATGAGTTTAGGGTTTTATAACTAAAAGATACTGAAATAAGTTCAGCATTATGAAAAAAGTATTATTTATAGACAGAGATGGTACGCTGGTATTAGAGCCACCAGTAGATTATCAATTAGATAGTTTAGAAAAGTTAGAATACTATCCAAAAGTATTCCAATATATGGCAAAAATTGCCGCTGAATTAGATTATGAATTGGTGATGGTAACAAATCAAGATGGTTTAGGGACAGATTCTTTTCCTGAAGATACGTTTTGGCCACCTCAGAATAAGATTATTTCAGCTTTTGAAAAAGAAGGAGTAGTATTTAGTGCTATACATATAGATAAAACTTTTCCGCATGAAAATGCAGATACTCGCAAACCTAGAACAGGATTGTTAACGCAGTATTTTGATAAAGAACAATACGATTTAGAAAATTCATTTGTTTTAGGAGACCGTATTACTGATATGGAATTGGCAAAGAATTTAGGAGCTAAAGGTATTTTTTTATCAGAAGACCCAGAGTTAGGAGCAGATGAAATAGAAGCAGATAAACAAGTTATTCTAGATTGTATAGCTCTAACGTCTACAGATTGGGCAGCAATCTATGAGTTTTTAAAATTAGAAGACCGTGTAGCAGAAATAACAAGAAATACCAATGAAACTAAGATATATATTAAACTAAATCTAGATGGTTCTGGTAAAAACGATATAACTACTGGTTTACATTTCTTTGATCATATGTTAGATCAAATTGGCCGCCATGGAGCTATGGATTTAACGGTAAAGGTAGATGGAGATTTAGAGGTAGACGAGCACCATACTATAGAAGATACGATGATAGCTTTAGGAGAATTATTCTCTAAAGCATTAGGAAATAAGCTAGGGATAGAACGTTACGGATTCTGTTTGCCTATGGATGATTGTTTGGCGCAAGCAGCGGTAGATTTTGGTGGTCGCCCTTGGTTGGTTTGGGAAGCCGATTTTAAACGAGAAAAAATAGGCGATATGCCAACAGAAATGTTTTTACATTTATTTAAATCGTTTACAGACGGAGCAAAATGTAACTTAAATATAAAAGCAGAAGGAGACAACGAGCACCATAAAATAGAAGGAATCTTTAAAGCATTTGCAAAAGCAATGAAAATGGCAGTAAAACGCGATGCTAATAAAATGTTTTTACCAAGTACAAAAGGAATGTTATAATTAAGTGGTTATGAATTAAGGTGTTGATATTTTTTAACTACTTACATTCTTAACTCCTTAACTACTTATATAAAAATGAAAATAGTAATCATAAATTACGGAGCAGGAAACATACAGAGTATTAAATTTGCGATACAACGTTTAGGCTATGAGGCTGTTTTAAGTGATAATGTAGAAGAAATAAAAGCTGCCGATAAAGTAATATTTCCAGGAGTAGGGGAAGCTAGCAGTGCCATGAAAAAGCTTCAAGAAAGTGGACTAGATAAGTTAGTGCCGACCTTAAAGCAACCCGTTTTTGGTATCTGTTTAGGAATGCAGCTCATGTGTAATTCATCGGAAGAAGGAAATACTGTAGGCTTAGGAATTTTTAATGTAGATGTTATAAAGTTTTCTAATAGAGTAAAAGTACCGCAGATAGGTTGGAATCAAATTACCAATTTAAAATCTAACCTATTTAATGAGATAGCAGAGAAAGAGTATATTTATTTGGTACACAGTTATTATGCGCCTTTATGTAAAGAAACTATTGCAGAAGCAGAGTACGATATTAGTTATAGTGCAGCTTTACAGAAAGATAATTTTTACGGAACGCAATTTCACCCAGAAAAAAGTAGTAGTGTGGGGGAAGAAATACTTGCTAATTTCTTAAAAATGTAATGAAGACCGATTTTTATATAGCAACAGACAAATCTAAGTTAGATATCGATTTTATTCATGCCTATCTTTCTAACGAGTCATATTGGGCAAAAGGAAGAAGTATAGCACAGGTTAAAAAGTCGTTAGATAACTCATTATGTTTTGGAATATATACAAAAGATAATAAACAAATTGGTTTTGCCAGATTGGTTACAGATTATGTAGTATTTGCTTGGATAATGGATGTTTTTATAGCTAAAGATTACCAAGGGAAAGGATTAGGGAAAATACTGATGGATTATATTGTTAATATGCCAGAATTACAGAATATTAACGGAATAGGCCTACGAACAAAAGATGCTCATGGTTTGTATAAACAATTTGGGTTTAAAAACATTACAGATCCAGAAACATGGATGTTAAAAAGTAATAAGATAAAATAAGAAAAACAGAGACATTAGTATTTAAAATAATTTATTTTACTCTATACTCAGTACTATTTACTGTGTACTAAATACAAAAACAATGAGAATTATACCAGCAATAGATATTATAGAGGGGCAATGTGTAAGGCTTTCTAAGGGAGATTACGATACTAAGAAAATATATAATGAAAACCCTTTAGAAGTAGCAAAAGAGTTCGAGGCACATGGAATTACCCATTTACATTTGGTAGATTTAGATGGTGCCAAGTCTAAACATATAGTAAACCATAAAGTATTGGAGCAGATAGCTACAAAAACAAGTTTAAAGATTGATTTTGGTGGCGGATTAAAAACTGATGATGATTTACGTATTGCTTTTGAAAGTGGAGCCAATCAAATTACGGGAGGTAGCATTGCTGTAAAAGATAAAGAAACATTTACCAATTGGTTAGCAAAGTTTGGAGCAGATAAAATTATTCTGGGAGCAGATGCTAAAGATGAAAAAGTAGCAGTTTCTGGTTGGTTAGAAGAGTCTAAGGAAGAATTAATTCCTTTTATTCAAACCTACCAAAAAGAAGGAGTAAGCTATGTAATTTGTACAGATATTAGTAAGGATGGTATGTTAGAAGGTCCATCTTTTAATTTGTACAAAAAGATTTTATCAGAAACAGCTTCAGGATTAAAACTAATTGCTAGTGGAGGGATATCTACTTTTGATGAGTTGCCAAAATTAGCAGAATTAGGTTGCGAAGGAACTATTATCGGTAAAGCTATTTATGAAAATAGAATCAGTTTAAAACAATTAGAAAATTTTATATTAAATAGTTAATATGAAAGCCAATAGTTTAAGCTGGGAAGATTTTTCTAAAGTAGAAATGCGAATAGGAACTGTTATTTCAGCAGAGGTGTTTAAAGAAGTTAGAAACCCGGCGTATAAAATTACCATAGATTTTGGCGATTTGGGAATTAAAAAAACATCGGCTCAGGTTACAAAATTGTACACTTGCGAAGAAATTATTGGAAAACAAGTAGTTGCAGTTGTAAATTTTCCTCCTAAACAAATAGCGAATATAATGAGTGAATGTTTAATACTAGGAGGTTTAGAAGAAGATAAAGAGGTAATATTAATGCAACCAGAACGTAAAGTAAAAAACGGAACAAAAATAGGATAAGTTATGCTTACAAAAAGAATAATTCCTTGCCTAGATATTAAAAACGGAAGAACCGTTAAAGGCGTTAATTTTGTAGACTTAAGAGATGCAGGTGACCCGGTAGAGTTAGCAAAAATATATGCAGAAACAGGAGCAGATGAACTGGTGTTTTTAGATATATCGGCTACAGAAGAAAGGCGAAGAACATTGGCAGACTTAGTACTACGCGTAGCAGAAAAAGTAAACATACCATTTACAGTAGGCGGCGGAATTTCATCTATTGAAGATGTAGATATTTTATTGCAAAACGGAGCAGACAAAGTATCTATTAATTCATCGGCAGTTAAAAATCCGCAATTAATAAACGATTTAGCAGGTAAATTTGGTTCGCAATGTGTAGTTGTAGCTATAGATGCAAAACAAATAGATGGCGAATGGATAGTACATTTGGTAGGTGGTAAAGTACCTACGGAACTTAATTTGTTCGATTGGGCTAAAGAAGTAGAAGAACGTGGCGCAGGAGAAATATTATTTACATCTATGGATAATGATGGTACAAAAGATGGTTTTGCAGATGAAGCTTTGTATAAATTATCTACCGAATTAAATATTCCTATAATTGCATCTGGCGGAGCAGGGAATGTAGAGCATTTTATTGATACCTTTGTTTACGGAAAATCAGATGCAGCGTTAGCGGCAAGTGTGTTTCATTTTAAAGAAATAGAGATTAAAGATTTAAAAGAAGCATTACAAGAAAAAGGAATACCAGTTAGGCTATAGTGTATATTTTTTTTCTGATGGATAACATAACCATCAACGAATAACTAAGATTATGAAAATAGATTTTAATAAAAATAAAGACGGATTAGTACCAGCTATCATACAAGATGCAATAACAAAAAGTGTTTTGATGCTAGGGTATATGAATGAGGAAGCTTTTACGAAAACAAAGGAAACTAAAAAAGTAACTTTCTATAGCAGAACAAAGAATCGTTTGTGGACCAAAGGAGAAGAGAGCGGAAACTTTTTAAACTTGGTAGCTATTAAGAACGATTGTGATAATGATACGCTACTAATTACAGTAAACCCTGTAGGACCAACTTGCCATACAGGAAGTGATACATGTTGGAACGAGAAGAATGAAAATGATTTTGGTTTTTTATCAACTTTAGAAGGCGTTATTACCCACAGAAAACAGCAAGCAGAAGATGTAGCTAATATTGATGAAAAAATGAGCTATGTATCATCTTTGTTTCAAAAAGGAATTAATAAAGTAGCTCAGAAAGTAGGAGAGGAAGCTGTTGAAGTTGTAATAGAAGCGAAAGACAACGATGATAAACTGTTTTTAGATGAAAGTGCGGATTTATTATTTCATTACCTTATTTTATTACAAGCAAAAGGCTTTAAATTAAATGATATAGTAGAAGTTTTAAAGAACAGACATTAAGATAATAGTAATATAAAAATATGCCTATTTACTTTTGAGTAAATAGGCATATTTTTTTCTGTAATTTAAAAGAATATAAGCTTTGTTATAAAATATTATTCAGTAACAGTTTCAGAAGAAGAAAGCATATCCAGAGTAGTAATTAAATCTATAGTGCTATTGTATGTTTTTTTGCTGTAGTAGCGTCCTCTATCCCAATCTACTGGATCAGCAGCATTTTCCACAGCATCCATAGCATCGCGTACTTTTTCTGGTAAATCGCCACAATCACAATTTTCTAAATATTTGGTAATTTTTTGGTAAGAGTCTAAAACTTTCTCAGAATAAAACTTTTGGTGGTCAAAATTATTAGCTTTAAAAGCTTTTTTTGCGTGCGATAGTGCGTATGTAGCATTGGTATACGCTAGATCACAATCATTATCAGTAGTATTGATAGTAAATAATAAGGAAAATAAAATTAAATATAATTTATGCATAAGTTGGGGGTTTTAGTGTATTAGCAACGAAGAATGGCTACACATATTGTTTGCTTACGACAATAAGTAATTATAATAGCTATGTTAAGGAAGTATAATTCGTTAATTATAGTAAAATCAACTATTTATTATAAATTTCAATTTATTAATTTCTAATTTCGCATTACAATTTATTACAGCAAAGTGTTAGAATCGTTTAAAAAACATATAGATATTAAGTTTCCATTATTACAACAAACCAAATTTTTACTGGCTTGTAGTGGTGGTTTAGATAGTGTGGTATTGGCATATTTATGTGCTAAATGTAATTTAGATTTTTCAATTGCACATTGTAATTTTAACTTAAGAGGAGAAGATAGTAATAAGGACGAAGCTTTTGTAAAAGATTTAGCAAAGCAGTTAAATAAACCTTTTTTTGTTACTCATTTCGATACTAAAAAGTATGTAGCAGAGAAAAAAACATCTACTCAAATAGCCGCAAGAGAATTGCGTTATACATGGTTTTTAGAATTATTGAGCATACATAAATTAAGTTATATTGTAACTGCACATCATGCAGATGATGCAGTAGAAACCTTTTTAATAAACTTATCTAGAGGAACAGGAATAGATGGCTTAATAGGTATTCCAGAACAAACAGAAACATTAGCAAGACCGTTACTTAATTTTTCTAGAGAAGAGATTAATGCTTATGCTTCTGAAGAAAATATACAGTGGAGAGAAGATATAAGTAATGAGGAAACAAAGTATATACGAAATAAAATAAGGCATAAAATAATGCCAGTGTTAAAGGAATTACACCCCTCTTTTCTAAATAATTTTAAGAAGACACAGCATTTTTTGGGGCAAACCGCAGAGATATCAGAGCAGTCTATTCAAAAATTAAAGCAAGAGTTATTTAATAAGGAAAAAGAAATTGTTAAAATTAGTGTAGTAGACTTGGCAGTATTAAGCCCACAGAAAGGATATATATATGGTTTGTTTAAAAGTTATGGATTTACTGCTTGGGAAGATATTGTTTCTTTATTAACAGCAAGTAGCGGAAAAGAAGTGTATTCTAAAACACATCGTTTGGTAAAAGATAGGTCGCATTTATTACTTCAACCTATTAAAATAAAGCAAGAAGAAACCTATTTAATACATGAGAACGATACATTTTTAACAACGCCTATATCATTAAGAATAAGCCCAGTAGCAGCAATAAATGAGACGTCAAAGGATATTATATATGTAGATAAAGAAACGTTAAAATTCCCTTTAGTTGTAAGAAAATGGAGAAAAGGCGACTATTTTTACCCCTTTGGTATGCGAGGAAAAAAACGAGTAGCTAAGTTTTTTAAAGATGAAAAACTAAATGCTATCGCAAAAGAAGAACAATGGTTATTATGCTCTGGCAATGATATCATTTGGATTATAGGTAGAAGATCAGATAATCGTTTTAAAGTGACTCAAAAAGGACAACAGGTTTTAAAATTTACAATAGATAAATGAGATATTTTTTAGTAGTAATCGCGTTATTTTTTTTAAATTTCTTTGGATACTCCCAAACTAATGAAGAACCAGTTGTTTGGAAACAAGAAGTAAATAAGCTTACGGAAACCGAGTACGAACTTATTTTTAAAGCTAAAATTTTTAAAGATTGGCATATTTATTCTCAATATACACAGGAGGGTGGTTCTATGCCAAGTCAGTTTACGTATAAAAATGTAGGGCAGAATTATGAGTTAGAGGGTAAATCTAAAGAAAGTAAAACTTATACCCAGTATAGTGATGTTTTTGAGGTAGACGAAACTTTTTTTAAAGATGAGGCGGTATTTACACAAAAAATAAAATTATTAGATCCAACAATAAAACAAGTAGAAGTAAACATATTTTATCAGGTATGTAAAGAAGTGTGTATTCCTGCCGATAAAGATTTTATTTTCTCATTAGATGGGCAAGCAGTAGTATTAGAAGAAAAAAGGATAGACGAAAGAAGTAAGCTTTTAAGTAATGCTTTGCAGTTAGATTTAAAAAATAAAGAGCGACTTACAGGAGGAAAAGAGACAAAATTAGCTAAAAATTCTAGCTTATGGATGATTTTTGGGTTAGGTTTTTTAGGCGGACTTATAGCTTTGTTAACGCCGTGTGTATTTCCAATGATTCCTTTAACGGTATCTTTCTTTACCAAACAATCGGGAACTAAATCTAAAGGAATAAGGAATGCTTTGTTGTATGGTTTTTTTATAGTCTTAATTTATTTTTTATTGAGTTTACCCTTTCATTTATTCGATTCTGTAGACTCACAAATTTTAAACACTATAGCAACCAACATATGGTTAAACCTGTTTTTCTTTATCATTTTTGTATTTTTCTCTTTCTCCTTTTTTGGATATTATGAGTTAACATTACCAGCATCTTGGGCAAATAAAATGGACGAAGCATCGTACAAAGCAGGAGGGGCTATAGGTATATTTTTTATGGCTGTAACCTTAGCTATAGTATCTTTTTCTTGTACAGGACCTATATTAGGGGGGTTATTAGGGAGTACAGCATTAGCCGAAGGCGATGTAGCTACTAATTTATCTACAGGAATGTTAGGTTTTGGAGCTGCCTTAGCCTTACCTTTTGCTTTATTTGCATTGTTCCCTGCATGGTTAAATTCATTGCCAAAATCTGGCGGATGGATGACAACGGTAAAGGTAGTTTTAGGCTTTTTAGAATTAGCATTAGCATTAAAGTTCTTATCAAATGCAGATTTAGTAGGGCATTGGGGACTTTTGAAAAGAGAAATATTCTTAGGAATTTGGATTTTACTTTTTGTATTACTAGCCCTATATCTATTTGGTATATATAAGTTTCCGCACGATGCTCCAAAGCAAAAACTATCAGGGACAAGAAAAATTACAGGATTATTAAGTGCAGCATTTGCCATTTATTTACTGTTAGGATTAGTAAAAGTAACTAACCTAAAAGCTTTAAGTGGTTTTCCTCCACCAGATTTTTATAGTATTTTTCAGCAAAAAAACAATTGTCCTTTAGGTTTAAATTGTTTTAAAAATTTTGATGAAGGTTTGGCTTATGCAAAAGATGCTCACAAGCCAATACTATTAGATTTTACGGGTTGGGCATGTGTTAACTGCCGAAAAATGGAAGAAAATGTTTGGAGTGACCCAGCCATTTTTAAGTTAATAAATGAAGAGTATGTATTAATATCATTATATACAGATGATAATAGAAAAGAATTAAAAGAAAATCAAAAGTTTGATTTTAAATACCCGTCTGGTAGAATTAAAAGAATAGATTCTGAAGGAGAAAAATGGGGAACTTTCCAAACCATAAATTTTAATGTAGCATCGCAACCTTATTATGTTTTACGATCTCCAGAATTAGAGGTCTTAAATACATCAATATCGGTTACAGATAAAGAAAGCTATAAACAATGGTTAATGAAAGGCTTACATACTTTTAATAACTAATTAAATTTTATTATACTTTTTTATAAGGTTGATGTTCGTATGAGCATCAACCTTTATTTTTTTACAATCATTTCTTCAATTTTAAATTTCATATAAGGGAAGATTTACTAACATTTATAAATCTTGTATTTAAGCTTTTTTGTTAATCATAAATGCTTCAATTTTTTTATCACTTTCATACTTCTTCGTATCTAAATTTTATGTCATAATGTTTTGTTAAAACATACATATACATAAAAATATAACAAATACCTCATTTTCATTTTTTGTTCTAAAAAATAGGCGAACCGCAATAAAATATAGACGAATGGTAGTTGTTAACCCTATTGTTAATAAATTTTCACATCACTTTTGTACGATTTTACAACAAAAATATATGTTAAAAGAAAGTAAAAACTTACATTTGATTTTGTTAAATAAGAAAAAGATTACAAAATAATTGCTGATTAATTCATTCTATGAAACATCACTTACCAGATATTTTCAATTTAAAAAATAGCTTTTTAGGGAGTTTAAGAACTCAAAAATTAGCTTTAAAAATAAAATCTCTTACCAGTTTTCACAAATTAATATCCACCACCATGGAAAAAAAATTACCCTTACTTAAAAGCAAGGACATTGTCCTGTTTAAGAAACAAAAACACGTCTATTTATTTACGGTAATATTATTGCTTATAACTAGTTTACAAGCTTATTCGCAATATACGTGTGAACCCGCGTTTTATCAAACAATATCCTCCGATTTAAAATTACTAAATGTAACTAATGGGGTTTATGATAATGAGGCTTCTTTTTCAGAGTCCGTTAATGCGGCTGGGTACAACAGAAGTGATAACTACATTTACTGTCTAGGTGCAGCACCAGGAGGTGCAGGTACAAGTTCAGGAAATCTTTACAGAATCGCTGCTGATGGTACAGTAACTACAGTAGCTAATGTAGGAGAAAATTCTGTAGCAGGTGATGTAGATGAAAATGACCAGCTATGGATATCTGGCGGTGGTGGTGCTAATAGAAATTTAAAAACAGTTTCTTTAAAAGCACCGTATACGGTTACCAGAATAGAATTTTCTGGACCAGACCTTTCGGCAGAAAATATAACAGATATAGTTTACATTGATGGTGGCGATGTAACAACAGCAGGAGATTATATTTATGCACTTAGTGGAAATACACTAAGTTTAATTATTTGGAATGTAGCTGCAAAAACAGTAACAACAAAATCTATTACAGGATTTGCATATGGAACAGCTAGTGCAGGAGTTAACCCATCGAATATAACGGGACAAGCTTTTGGTGCTGGATGGACAGATTTAAATGGAAATTTATTTTTTGCAAATAATGGCAGAGCAAATCCAACAAGAAGGGCAGCACTTTGGCAAATTACAGATTTTGAAGGATCAGGTAACCCTGTAGCTACTTGGATTATAGATACAGAACTTACAACAGAAAATGATGGAGCAGGTTGTCCTTTGGCAGAAGCACCAGTTGCATCAATAACAGATTGTACAACACCTACTGCAATAGTTGGTTTATCTAATGTAACTATTAATCAGGGAGAAAATACTTCTTTTACTGTTACAGGAGGATCGCCAGGTGTTTTGTCATGGCAAGTAGAACCAATAACAGGTGTTAGCCCAATCACTGGGTTGGGTAATAGTACAGGAGCAATTAATTTTGCAGATTTAGGCATACATACCATAACCTATACCGCAACAAATGATACAGCACCTGTAGATTGTAATAGTACAGAATTAGCAACAGCAAGTGCAACAATTACAGTAAATAGTGCAGATGATAACGATGGAGTAGTAGCTGCAATAGAAGATGCAGGACCTAATAACGGAGATGGTAATGGCGACGGAATTCCAGATTCGGAACAAAATAATGTAACATCCTTACCAGATGCATCTGGATCAGGTAGTTATGTTACCGTAGAGATTACATCATCAGATTGCGCAGTGTTAACCAATGTGCGTGTGGTAACAGAAGAAGAAATAGGAAATGATGACCCTAATTATAAGTACCCTGTAGGTTTAGTAGATTTTACAGCACAATGTGCAGCAGCTGGTGAAACGGCTAATATTACATTTTATTGGCATGGTTTATCATCTATAAAAAGTTATAGAAAATATGGAAATTCTGCCCCTGGATTATCCGATTTTACATATAAGAGTTTACCCTATTCATTAGGTTCAAAAATGGTGGGTAGCAGATTAGTAAGAAGTTCTAGTTATAGTGTTACAGATGATTTACCAGGAGATGATAGTGATATTGCAACACAAATTTTGGACCCAGCAGGGCCAGCAGAAGCGGCAGATTTTGATGCAGATGGAGATTCTGTAATAAATAGTGCCGATTTAGATAATGATAACGATGGTATTTTAGATATTATAGAGTACGATTGTGCATTGGCAAATGCACAGACCCATACCGCAATTTGGGATCCAAATTTAATTAATGCATCAGACCCATCTAGTTATAACGGAAATACAGGAACATTAAAAACAGACAGATACCAACCCAATGTAGTAGATAATACAGTTTATGAAACAACAGTAGCAGCGGCAAGTTTCGGTGTTGGTATTACAGATGAATCTGACCCAACAAATACGGCTAACTTTGTAGATGGGCATGGTTATTATTTTTTAAGTGGCGTAGATCAGGCAGATGTCGCAGGAGCAAAAACAGATGGAGATTATATAGAATTTCAGTTTACCTCTTTAGCAGATAAAGCAACCTTAGCACGTTTTATGGG
>CALHVB010000026.1 GCA_938039345.1 uncultured Sediminicola sp. | reverse complement strand
TTGCATAGCACCCATTTCTGTTGCTAATGTTGGCTGGTATCCTACCGCAGATGGCATACGACCTAAAAGTGCCGACACCTCTGAACCTGCTTGCGTAAAACGGAAAATATTATCTACGAAGAATAATACATCTTTCCCTTGTCCTTCTCCTGCTCCATCACGGAAATATTCTGCAATTGTTAATCCAGAAAGTGCTACACGTGCACGTGCTCCAGGTGGCTCATTCATTTGTCCAAAAACAAATGTTGCCTTAGACTCTTTCATGATTTCTTTATCTACTTTAGACAAATCCCATCCGCCTTCTTCCATAGAATGCATAAAATCGTCACCGTATTTTATAATACCAGATTCTAACATTTCACGAAGTAAATCGTTACCCTCACGAGTACGCTCACCTACACCTGCGAAAACTGAAAGTCCACCGTGTCCTTTTGCTATATTATTAATTAACTCCTGAATCAATACTGTTTTACCTACTCCAGCACCACCAAATAATCCAATCTTACCACCTTTTGCATAAGGCTCAATTAAATCGATTACTTTAATACCTGTAAATAAAACTTCTGTAGAAGTAGATAAGTCTTCAAATTTTGGAGCTTCTCTGTGTATTGGAAGACCATTTTTACCTGACTTAGGTAAATCTCCAAGACCATCAATAGCATCTCCAATTACATTAAATAAACGACCATAAACATCTCCTCCAATTGGCATTTGTATTGCACTTCCTGTAGCGTTTACTTCTGTTCCTCTACTTAAACCATCTGTTGAATCCATAGAAATGGTTCTAACGGTGTTTTCACCAATATGAGATTGTACTTCCAAAACTAATTTGGAGCCATCCTTTTTAGCAATTTCCAGAGAATCATATATCTTTGGAAGATTTGATCCTGAATTAAACTCCACATCAACAACTGGGCCGATAATCTGAGAAACTTTACCTGTAATATTTGACATTACTTAAATGTTTATTGTTTTAGCGTGATAAATAACTTCTATTAAACCTTTCCCTCAATAATCCTGAGGGTTAGATTTTTGCGTTGCAAAGATATATGTTTTTATTTTAAAAATAAAGGTGTTTTTATAGTGTTTTTACAATAAAAAAATACCCTTAAAATAAGGGCATTTTCGAAGCTTTTTATATGCTTTTATCTTGCTATTGTAAAGTTGGAGAGTAATTCGTAGGGTAATTTGCAGCATTTGCTACATTTCCCGACGCTATAAAATTAGAACCATAAGCAACATCTATCGCTTCTAAAAATTTATTTGCCATCACAGCGTAACCTCTAGCAGTTAAATGAATACCATCTAAACTAACCAAACCACCCGTAACTAAATTTGTTGTTAATGTAAAATCTCCTGTTTTAAGACCTGTAGACGATGCTTCAGATAATATAGATTTAAAGTCTACTATTGCCAAACCATTTGTAGTTGCAGTAGATTCTATTTTTGTATTATAAGCATCTGTAGCATTTTTTATAGCCATAAGCTCATCTGTATCTAAGGCATCTTTATCATCAATACCATTTACAGCTGCTAGTACTAAACCTGCTTGTTCTTGTGTTGGAGTACCTCCTTGTTGCAAAATTCCTAAAACCTGTAAAACCTCTTGAGTTAATGCTACAGAGCCATATCCTTCTGCTAATGCATCTCTATCTATGGTCAATACCAAAAGTTCTTCTTCTGTCATTTGCCTAAAACCTAATGGATTTGTTGGTGTCACTGGCACATCTATTAAAAATCTATTTGACCCCTCACGAAAAGTAATTGCATATTGTGCTGCTAATGCTTGCGCCTCTTCTGGGCTTCCTCCTTGTAAAATTACACCTTGAGCAAATATTCCACTAACAGCCTGAAAAAAACCTGTAAGCCTAGCCGCTGTTGTTTCATCTAAATCTAATGCATTATTAGGCACTGTAGTAAAAAATGGTAAATCTGTAATATAAGGAACATTGGCTAAAGCTCCTTTAGCTCCATTTGCTGTTAATTGAGCTATAACACCATCAAGCAATTGCCCAAATACCGTAGGATCCGTAATATCATTAGCTCCATAAGTAGCCGGATTAAAATTTCCTGTTTGATCTACACCTAACCCTCCGGAGGTAGCATAACTCAACACATCATTTCCTCCTATTTCTGATAGTGTAAAGAATGTTGGATTTTGTGCTGATGCTGCACCTAATACTGTTGCATCTGTAGAAGTTGCAAAACGTCCAAAATAAGGATTAGCTGTACCATATCCTGGAAATGTTAAATGAAAACTTTTAAGTCCAGGCACTCCTACATTATTAAACGTAGCTCCTAAATTAACAGTAGCATCTGTAGTAATTTGCGGTGCTGGCGCTCCTAAATCTGCAAAAAACTCATTTACTCTTTGCGGACCAGTACCGTTAAATATTAATCTATAAGGAATAATAGGTGTAGAACCTATTACCATACCTCCGGTATTATCGCTCATTAAAGGTTGCGTAAAAACTCCACCTCCGGCATTTGCAAACTGCATTGCTAATATATTAGGGAATGAATTTTCTTGGCTAGCTTTAAATAAAGCCCCATCTGTAAAACCTGCAGTAAACGATGCTCCTACAGCTACATAGTTAGAAAAATCAGCCATGCCTGCATTTAATTCTGGCAATACTAGAACCTCCTCTACTTCTTCTAAATTAACATCTTCAATATCATTACATGCCATGAAAGCTGTAAAAACAATCAACAATAGTATATATTTTATATTTTTCATCATAAAAATTTTAGTTTATTAATTATTGATAGTCCATGACAAATAATACATAGAACCAATAAGCCCTGTGCCAAATGCTGTAAAATATTCTTTTCCCAAAAGATTAGTTGCTCCTGCTTTAAAAGAAGATTTTATACTTGGAACTTTATAATTAATTTGAGCATCTACTGTATGAAACTCTGGCACAACACCATCTCCGAATGTAGCTTGCCAAAAATAATCGTCGCTAAATCTGTACGAAACATTAAATCCAAAATTATCAAACAAAGCTTTATTTCCAAATGATGCTTTAAATTTATGTTCTGGTGTATTAAAATTAGTTTCAAAATCTGGGTTAGCTGCTTGGTCAAAGTCTTGTTTCGTAAACGTGTAACTACCACTTAAATCAAAATTACCCAACACTTTAGTAGACAAACCTATAGATGCTCCATAAGATGCTATATCTGCATCTGAATTTGTATAAGTACCCCAAGCCTGAAAATCTCCATTCGATATTGCTGCAACTGAAAGCGAATTATCCCCTACAGTTCCGTAATAAGGTGCTATAACTGCTTCTTGAGCGATAAAATCTTTGTACTTATTATAATATATACTAAAGTCTATCACTAACTTATCTATTTTACCTCTATATCCTGCCTCAATAGACTTTACTTGCTCTGGCTGCACGATACTTGGATTAGACACTTCTAAAACAGCCGGATTACCCGTTCTTGATAATTCTTCAACAGAACTTACCGTATAAGAATTATTATAGGCTACTGCTCCTGTTTGTGTAACTGTAGCTGGTTGCCCTAATAACTGCCCTCCTCCACTAACAGAAAAATCTCTTGTATATCTGCCTAAGTTATCAGGAGACGAGCCTATTAATATTGCCCTACCAGCATCTAAACCAATGAACAAATCCTGAGTTGTTGGATTTCTAAATCCTGTTTGTGCAGAAACTCTAATATTATGATTACGGTTAAATGTAAAGCCTGCTGATAATCTTGGAGAAAAGAAACCATCAAAAAATTCAGATTTATCGTAACGAATAGACCCAGTTAATTTTAAACTCTTTTCTTCATCTAACTCAATTTTTTTCTGAATCTGTGTATAAATACCAAACTCGGAGTAATCTATAGAGCCATCTGCATCTGTATAAATAGTTCCTCCTGAATTAAGGCTATATTTTCTGTAAGAACCTCCAACTTGAATATCCGCAAAGTCTATTAAATGTGAAAAATTATAATTACCGTCTGCATGATAATATTTTGATGCATCTTGAAATTTTGACCCTGAAGACAAATCTGGGTCATTAATACTCCTATTAAAAGCTGCTTGAAACTCTGGAGAACCTGGTTCATATCTTCCCGATTCTGCTTGTGCCCTTGCTAACGCATGAGCTTCCACATCTGTTGCTCCGCCAAGAGTGGCTTGAAAATATGTTCCTGCATATTCTCCAAACCATGTAGGGTCTGGCTTCCATGCTCGGTTAATATTTATCCCTGTAAATACCATATCATAAGAATCTCCTGCCTTATCATTTACTACATATCCTCGCAAATAAAAATTATCGTGTTTTACCTCTAATTTATGTTGTTGCTGAAAGAAACCATTTATATTATACCTATTAGTCCCTTGATATATGGTAGACCCTGTACCTACTTTACCAACGTAGGAAAACTCTAAACTATTATCCGTTATGGGTCTATAGTACAGCCCCCAATCTGCTTTAATACTCTCTGCATTATAATTTGTTAAATCCTGTTCATTATAACCTGTTCTACTAACATCTACAGAAGGAATTAGTGCATTTGCACCAGCTGGCAATATTCCTAAACCTTCCAATGTTACTGCTACACTTTTTAAATTTTGAGAAACCTCATCCCCATATACATTAATACCGTTATAATTTAAATTAGATGCTCTAGTACCGCCTGGCAAATCACTATCAACTTCACTAATTGCTGCCCAATCTGTTCCTTTTAGATACCCAAAATTTACTTTAGCAGCAAACTTATCACTAAATTTATGTGCGGCACGTATACCAAGATCTGTATATGAATTATCTCCTGCCGCTTCTTGCGAAGTAATTCCTCTTTTTATAGAAACACTTATTCCTTCATAATCAAAAGGGTTTTTACTTTGCATAAATAATATCCCATTAAAAGCGTTTGCTCCGTACAGTGCAGATGATGCTCCTGGTAATAATTCCACACTTTGTACATCTGGTTCTATTAAACCTACTAAATTTCCAATAGGAAAGTTTAATGCTGGCGTAGAATTATCCATGCCATCTACCAATTGCATAAACCTATTATTGGCAAAACTTGCAAAACCTCTTGTGTTAATAGACCTAAAGGTTAAACTATTTGTATTAACATCTACTCCTTTTAAGTTTTCTAACCCTCCATAAAAATCGGCAGATGACGTATTTTTTATTTCTTCAATTCCAAAACGTTCTACAGTAACTGGGGATTCAAAAATACGCTCTGGCGTTCTAGATGCAGAAATCACCACCTCATCTAATCGAGTTTGTTCTTCTATTAAAGTAACTATTACATTTTTATTATTTTGTGTAATGTTTAATTTAGAAGATACAAAACCAATACTAGATACAACAATATTAAATGGGGGATTCTCAGAGGTATTTAAGATAAAATTACCATCGAAATCTGCCACTGTTCCTTCAGCCTTTCCTTCAATTATAATATTAGCTCCAGGTATTGGCTCATTATTTTCATCAACCACATTTCCTTTTACTGTGGTCTGAGAATATGAATAAACACCTAAAAGCATAACAAAAATTAGCATTTTAGCTCTCATACATGTTATTTTTAATAAGTTAATATGTACAAGTTACAGATTTTTTTATTTCAAAAATAATAAAATCGAAAAAATTATGCACGCATAATAGTTTTTTGTTAAAAACAAGCCTAATAATTTACGTATTTAACAATAAAAAGGGGTTCGATAAA